>MGFD01000001.1 GCA_001791715.1 Candidatus Uhrbacteria bacterium RIFOXYB2_FULL_45_11
GTGGGCTGTTTTACGACTCGGAAGAATACCGTATTTTGGTCGTTTTGTCAATGGATCTTGTGTGGATCTGGTAGAATGCGTGCATATGAAAACGCATTATGATGTCATTGTGATCGGCGGGGGAGCATCCGGCATGATGGCGGCCGGTCGCGCGGCCTCTCGAGGAAAAAAGGTTTTATTGCTCGAGAAGAATAAGGCTCTTGGAGAGAAATTAAAGATTTCGGGCGGAGGGCGATGTAACATCACAAATGCAGAAGAAGATCCACATGTTTTGCTTCCGCATTACGGAGCCGCAGAGAAATTTCTCTACTCGCCGTTTTCAATTTTTGGTGTAAAACAAACGTTTGAATTCTTTCTGTCTCGTGGGTTGCCACTTGTGGTTGAAGCACACAAACGCGCATTTCCAAAAACGCAGAAAGCGTTTGATGTGTTCTTGGTTCTCGAAAAATATCTTGCGGATGGCCATGTTGAAATAAAAACAACCTCGCCTGTAACGAAAATTGTAGGCAAAGATGGCCGCATCGAAAAAGTATTCGTCGGGAAAACCGAGTACATCGCCGACGCATTCATCCTCGCAACGGGCGGAGTCTCACATCCAGAGACCGGATCGACAGGCGACGGATTTAAATGGCTGAAAGATCTTGGATTTGAAGTGCAAAATCCAACTCCAACCCTTGTGCCAATTTCGGTAACAGAAAAATGGGTGAAAAAGCTTTCCGGGATCTCGCTTGATCCTGCGCGTGTTACATTTTTTGTGGATGGCATGCGCTCGTTTGTTCTTAAAGGACGAATTCTTTTCACACACTTTGGTTTGTCTGGCCCCACGATCCTCAATGCCGCTTCGAAAATTGCCGATGCACTTCACGAAGGGGAAGTGACGGCGCTTATCGATGCGTTTCCAGACACAGATCACGGCGCACTCGACACACAGCTTGTGGAATTTTTTGATGCAAATAAAAATAAATCGCTGAAGAATGTTTTTAAAGCGTTTGCGCCAGACGGAATGTCGGATGCGATTTTGTCGCAAGTAAAATCCATTGATCCGATGGTGAAGGTTCATAGTTTAAAAAAAGAAGATCGTAAAATGCTTGTGCAAACCATGAAGTCGCTCACGATCACAGTCGAGGGTCTTATGGGAAATGATATGGCGATTGTGTCTGATGGTGGATTGCCTGTGACAGAGGTGGATGCAAAAACCATGCGTACCAAGAAATATGATAATCTGTACGTGACGGGCGATCTTTTACACATCCGCCGCCCATCCGGAGGATTTTCTCTTCAACTTTGTTGGACAACAGGATTTCTTGCCGGAGACAATTGTTAATCTATGCCACAATTTTTTGAAAAATATTCTTCTTGTTCTTCGGAACAGCTTTTTTTGGATTTGAAATCATCGAAAGATGGTCTGACAAATGCGGAAGCGGCACATCGATTATTAATCGATGGACCAAACACGATTTCGGATCAAAAAGAGATCGGTATTATTATCGAATTTCTTTTGCACTTTAAGAGTCCACTCATTTTAATTTTGAGTGCAGCAACCGCAATCTCGCTTTATTTTGGGCAGGTGACGAACTCCATCATTGTGATCATCATGATTCTTGCGAGTGTGTGTCTTGATTTTTTTGAAGAACACAGTGCGGGGAATGCGGCAAAGAAATTAAAAGAAAAAGTGAGCGCAACGGCAACCGTTATCCGATCTGATGAAAAATCTGGTTCCGCTGGAAAAGAAGTGAAGGCGACAGAGGTCTGTGTGGGCGACATCTTGTTTTTAAGTTCCGGAGATTTGATCCCGGCGGATGCGATTGTGCTTGAAGCGGATGATTTATTTGTGAATCAATCGGCGCTTACAGGAGAATCGTTTCCAAAAGAAAAATACGCATGCGGCGTTTCGTCAGAAGGAGGAAGTCATGTCTTGTTTCTTGGTTCGTCTGTGGTGAGCGGAACCGCGCGCGCGATTGTTTTTGCGATTGGAAAGCAAACGGAGTTTGGAAAAATTGCAGAAACGCTTTTAAAAAAACAGGAGAAAAGTGATTTTGAATTGGGGATCGATCATTTTGGTTTTTTCATTTCAAAAATCATTTTGTTTTTAGTGATGATTATTTTTTTTGTACGCGCCTTGATGCATGGTGATATTCTTGAGTCGTTCATGTTTGCGGTTGCGATTGCCGTTGGTGTTACTCCAGAGCTGCTCCCGGTTATTTTATCTGTCACCATGGCACGTGGGTCGGAACGCATGGCAAAAGACGGAGTGATTGTGAAGCGATTGTCAGCGATGCCGAATTTTGGAAGCATGGATATTTTGTGTACAGATAAAACAGGGACACTTACGGAAGATCACATCGAACTCGTGAATTTTACAGATGCGATTGGCGTCAAAAATGATGAAGTATTGCATTTTGCGTATCTGAATAGTTTTCACCAGACCGGTGTAAAAAATCCGCTCGATAAAGCCGTGCTTGCATTCGATCATGAAAATATCGTGGCATATCAAAAACGTGAAGAAATTCCTTTTGATTTTGTACGAAAGCTCATGAGTGTGGTGGTTGAATCCACAGAGGGCCGAACACTCATTACAAAAGGAGCACCGGAAGAAGTGCTTAAACGATGCTCAACGTATCGACAAGGAAAAACAACAAAAGCACTCTCACAAGAAGTGATTAGTAACGCGCTTACGTATTATGAATCACAGAGTACAGAAGGATACCGTGTCCTTGGTGTTGCTATTTGTTCAGATGTTGAGGCAAAAGAACGATATACAAAAGAAGATGAAACCGACCTGACATTTTTGGGATTTGTTTCATTTTTAGATCCGGCAAAAAAAGACGTAAAACGTGTCCTTGTAGAATTGGAACAATACGGAATCGAAATAAAAATTATAACGGGGGATAATGAGTTTGTCACAAAAAAAATCTGTTCTGACATTGGACTCCATATTAAAGGAATCATGCTGGGAGATGAAATTCATACCATGACCGATGATGCTCTGCGTGTGCATGCAGAGGAAACAACGATTTTTGCACGGTTTACGCCAGATGAAAAAAATCGTGTGATCACAGCACTCCGATCAGGTGGGCATGTGGTTGGATATATGGGGGATGGGATCAATGATGCGCCATCGCTCAAAACGGCAGATGTTGGGATTTCCGTGAGCACTGCCGTGGATGTTGCAAAAGAATCGGCGGATATTATTTTGACGCAAAAAGGATTGGAATCGATTGTGCGCGGGGTGATTGAAGGTCGTAGATCATTTGGGAACACCATGAAATACATCATGATGGGTCTTTCTTCCAATTTTGGAAACATGTTTTCTGTTTTGGGGGCTGTTCTGTATCTTCCGTTTCTTCCCATGCTTCCTATTCAGATCTTGTTCAATAATTTTGTGTACGATGTTTCTCAGTTGACGATTTCTTCTGACAATGTGGACGCAGAATGGGTTCAAACGCCACGCAAATGGAACATGAAACGATTGAAACAGTTTATGTATACGTTCGGCCTCATGAGCTCTGTGTTTGATATCATGACATTCGTCCTTTTGTTTTCCGTGTTTCAGGTGAATGAATCTGTGTTTCAAACCGGTTGGTTTATCGAATCGCTCGCAACGCAAGCACTTGTGGTACACGTCATTCGTACACGCAAGATTCCGTTTTTGCAAAGTCGACCAAGCAAATGGTTGCTTATCAGCACGTTTGCGTGTGTTGCGGTTGGGTGGATTATTCCGTTTACTCCCGTTGGTGCGTTTTTGCACTTTTCTCCATTGCCTATCCCTATTTTATTTGCGATTGCGGGACTCGTTTTACTTTATCTTGTTACCGTTGAAATCGGAAAGCGTATTTTTTTCCGTGTTCATGGATTTTAACGGTCATTTTTTTGTGGGAAAGATGGCTTGCGGGGCACAAAAAACATGAGTATACTGAATGCACTTCTATTTAACTCTTTCGTATGTCTCAACAAAAAAACCCAACACAAAAATGGATCATCTTGATTGTTATCATCCTTCTTCTTGGTGGACTTATTGCATTCATGATGTCAGAGCGTGATGAACAAGCCGTCACTCAGGATCAATCGTTGGTAAAAACAACGGCGGTATTGTTTAAAGATGGCACATATAGCGCAACAGGAAATTACGCCTCTCCAGGAGGAAGTGAATCTATTGATGTCACGCTTTCCCTGAAAGAAAACGTTGTCACAAGTGTTGTTGTAACACCTAAGGCAGAAAATCCTGCGTCAAAAAATTGGCAGACACGATTTATTTCAGGTGTAGAAAAGGTTGTTGTCGGAAAAAAGATCAGTGAAATTAACCTTGATGAAGTTTCGGGTTCATCTCTTACCCCAATTGGATTTATGGACGCTCTTGAAAAGATTAAATTGGAAGCAGGGGCATAATGTTTATGGAGTTCGAAGCGATTGGGACACACTGGAAAATCACCATTCAAGATAAAATATCCGATGCAAAGCAATCGGATATTTTTAAATTGATCATGAACCGTATCGCGGTTTACGATAAACACTATTCGCGTTTTCGAAATGATTCGCTTGTGGCGGAAATGTCGAGACATGCGGGTGAGTATGTGCTACCGGATGACGCAAAGCCCATGTTTGATCTGTACGAAAAACTATACAAACTGACGAACGGATCCGTGACGCCACTGATCGGAAACCTGTTGTCGGATGCGGGGTATGACGCGACCTATTCACTTGAAACAAAAACATTACACATGCCGTCGAAGTGGGAAGATGCGATTGAATACGCGTTCCCTCGACTCACGATTAAACAGCCTGTTCTTTTAGACGTTGGTGCGGCAGGGAAGGGATATCTTGTGGATATCGTAGGTAACCTGTTGCTTGATCAAGGAGTTGTTTCGTTTACGATCAATGCGGGCGGTGATATTGTGCATACAGACAGTGAAGGAAAAAAGATTCACGTTGGACTTGAACACCCAAATGATTCAACCTCTGCGATCGGTGTCGCACAAATTGGAAATGAAAGTATTTGTGGGTCTGCGGGGAACCGTCGCACATGGAATCAGTTTCATCACATCCTTGATCCACATAAACTCGAATCGCCGCACCACATCGCCGCCGTGTGGGTGATTGCAAAAACTGGGCTTCTTGCCGACGCGCTCACAACCTGTTTGTTCTTTGTCGAACCTGAGATTCTCAAAAATGAGTTTTCCTTCGAGTATCTCATCGTGTACGCAGATTTGACCATGCGAAAATCACCTGGATTCAATGCAGAAATGTTCTCTTAACCTTTCCGACCTTTCCGACTTTTCAAACCTTTATGACCTTCCCTCTCAAACGTCTCGATGCTTTTTTGAACAGCATTACCATGTACAGTCTCATGCTGAACGGATTATTTGCGCTTGCGGGCGTTGCTGTTTTGTTTGCGATTCTTGGATGGATTTCTTTTTCTCCCATCCAAATGATCGCATCTTTTTTTATTCTGACGATCGTATCGCACGTTGCAAACTTGCTTTTTGAAAAGCTGACGCGTGCAGCCGTGAATTTGGAATCTGTATATATCACGGCTCTCCTTCTGTTTTTTATCTTAGATCCAAACGTTTCGAGTTTGTATAACGTAAGTATGCTCGCGGCTGCGGCCGTTATCGCCCAAGCATCCAAATACGTTTTTGCGATTGGGCGCCGTCATGTCTTTAATCCGGTTGCGATTAGTGCTGTTGTGCTCGGTTTGTTTGGTGTGACAAGTGTTTTGTGGTGGATCGCAACCCCGTTCCTGTTTCCATTCGTTCTTGTTTTTGGACTCATGGTTGTGCGCAAGATTCGTCGATTTGAAGAGGTGGGCGCGTTCGCCATTGGCGCGATCCTTGTCGCACTGTTCCGTGGCGTGCCAATTTTGTCTCTGTTTCTTTCTTGGCCACTCGTCTTTTTTGGAACGCTCATGCTCACGGAACCTCGAACGGCTCCCGCCATGAAGCGTCATCAAATGTTGTTTGGTGCGGGTGTTGGTTTGTTGTTTTCGTCTATGCTTTCGATCGGATCCGTTTCGATCACCCCAGAACTCGCACTTTGTCTTTTGAACATCTTTGCGTTTTGTGTAAGTCCTCGTGATGTTGTTCGATTGAAATTTAAATCCATGACACATGAGACAGATCAGGTATGCGATTTTACGTTTACGCCGGATCGCAAATTACATTTTCGCGCGGGGCAATATCTTGAATGGACACTTCCACTCAAAAAGCCAGATAACAGAGGAAATCGCCGCTATTTTACGATCGCCTCAGCGCCATCCGATGAAGAAGTGCATCTTGGAGTTCGTATTGACCAAGCACATTCAAGTGCGTTTAAAAAACAACTACTTGAAATGAAACCAGGTGATGAGCTTGTTGGCTCACACCTCGCCGGAGAATTTACGCTTCCAAAAGATCCTTCTCAAAAAATGGTTTGGATTGCAGGAGGAATCGGTGTCACGCCGTTTCGGAGCATGATGAGAGAACTCGCACACACAAAACAGAAACGTGACATCCATTTATTTTATTGTGCAAACACAGAAGGAGATTTTGCCTACAAAAAGGAATTTGAAGAAGGATGTACCGTGACAGGTGTTTGTCTTGGACTTGTTGTCGCAAAACCTGCTTCAACCTGGACAGGAATGTGTGGATTTTTAACGCGTGAGATGATTGAAAAAGAAGTTCCAGATTTTGCATCCCGCACATTTTATTTTTCTGGACCACCGATGATGGTAGAAAACTATGTGAGACTTGTGGAGTCTATGGGAATTTCCAAGCGTCAGATCAAAACAGATTACTTCCCAGGGTTCTAAACAAAAAATCCTCACACAAGTGTGAGGATTTTTGTTATACTTGCGTTTGTATGAATCAAAAGAAGAAAACGCTCTGGCAACGACTTGGACCTGGATTTATTACAGGAGCGGCAGATGATGATCCGTCTGGAATTGCAACGTATTCACAAACAGGTGCTTTGTTTGGATATACGCATTTATGGGTTGCTCTTTTTACGTTTCCGCTCATGCTCGTTGTACAAGAAATGTGTGGACGCATTGGCACGGTTACGGGAGACGGCCTGTCAGGGGTGATTCGTAAATTTTATTCCAAAAAAGTTTTAGCGATTGCGCTCGTTTTATTGCTTGGAGCAAACATCATCAACATCGGAGCAGACCTTGGTGCAATGGCATCTGCCATGAATATGGTGTTTGGGTTGCCGTTTGTGGTTTGGTTGATGTTGGTTACCGTTGGTTCGCTCTTATTGCAGATTTTAGTTCCGTATCCAACGTATGCAAAGTTTCTCAAATATCTCACACTGTCTTTACTTGCGTACGTGCTTGCCGCATTCGTTATTAAACAAGATTGGTCCGTGATTTTGTACACAACATTTACACCAACCTTTGCGTTTAATAAAGCATCGTTATTAAATATTGTTGCGATTTTAGGAACGACAATCTCTCCGTATTTATTTTTCTGGCAAGCGGATGAAGAAGTAGAAGAACAAATAGCACACAATAAAATTTTAGGATTTGGCATCGGTAAACCAAAACTTTCCAAGCAAGATTTTAAAGATCTGTGGATCGATACAGGTATTGGTATGCTTTTTTCAAATTTGGTCATGTTCTTTATTATGGTGACAGTTGCATCCACAATCGGCGCAAACGGCCCTGTCACAATTGAAACGGCCACACAAGCTGCGCAGGCACTCCGTCCGCTTGTTGGAGATTTTGCCTACCTCTTATTTGCGATTGGAATTGTTGGAACAGGACTTCTCGCTGTTCCTGTACTTGCCGGTTCTGCCTCTTTTGCTGTGGCGGAAGCATTTGGTTGGAGTGGTGGATTGGAAAAGAAATTTAAAGACGCACATGGGTTTTATGGAGTCATGATTGTAGCAATGGCCATTGGATTTCTTGTAAATTTTTTAGGAATCCCACCATTTCAAATGCTGTATTACACAGCTGTGCTAAATGGGCTTGCGGCACCAATTTTGCTCATGATGATTTTGACGATTTCAAACAATAAAAAGATTATGGGTGCGCATACAAATGGAATTCTATCGAACGTGCTAGGTGTTGCTATCACGGCCCTTATGACAGCGGCCGGAATTGCGTTGTTTCTCTTTTAGACATTGAAAAAACGAGGCAAGTCATTGCCTCGTTTTTGTTATGCAAAAATGGTAAACTATACATAATATGAAAACATTCTTTTTAAAATTTATTTCAATTTTTAGTTTGCTTGCGTTTGCCACCCCCGCTTTTGCTCAAAGCATGATGGGTTCTACGTATTGGTCAAATGCAAATACAGAAACAGACTCTGTGTTACAACAAGAAGAAGCACAAGGATCAGATCTTTGGCAAAAGATTCAACGACAAGAATTAACGTGTGTGTCTGTAACAGACAGTCAATTTCAATTGCTTGGTGAATATTTCATGGGTCAAATGATGGGTGGCGCACATGCCGCCATGAACACACGACTAAAAGCATCGCTTGGGGAAGCAGGAGAAGAACAAATGCATGTCACGCTCGGAAAACGGGTAAGCGGATGTAACCCCGATGCTGTTTATGCAAATGGATATCTTGGATTTCAACCCATGATGGGCATGATGTTTACAAATGGCACAGGATGGGACGGTTCTTTTGCCTATAAATCGCCCATGATGCAAAATATGTACGCACTTTATGGGACAAGAGGTTGGGTCGGCTGGGTCATGATGTTACTTTGGTGGATTTTGTTGGTTGTTGTCGTGACGGTTTTTGTTCGTTGGGTTCTGCGTCTACAAACAGGGCATCCTGGACATAATGCTGCGGAACATCTAAAGATTCGCTATGCAAAAGGGGAAATCGACAAGCGCACGTTTGATCGCATGAAAAAAGAATTAAAATAACATATGAATCAACTCATAAACGGAATGCCTGTTTGGGCAATTACGCTCGCCACTCTTTGGACCATTCCTTGGAAAGGCGTCGCCCTTTGGAAGGCCGCACAAAAGAAAGACAAATATTGGTTTGTGGCATTGCTACTTCTCAACACGGTCGGAATTCTGGAGATTTTGTACATCTTTGTGTTTAGTAAGATGGTTTGGAAGAAAAAATAACAAAAGCCGTCGCTTCATGCGACGGTTTTTGTTATGATGAATGCGACTTAAACTATTTTTTATGGAACGCGTCCGCGCAGATCAACATTTCCGAGTTGCACAAGAAGTGGCGATTCAAAAAGGAAAAGAGGGAAAAGAGCTTGAGAGCGATCAAGTTGTTCTTGAGGCGGCGTATAAAAAAGCACTTCAAACAGAGACAGATGTTATTGATCCAAAAGACTTTGAAGATATTGTTGATCCAAACATCATGCGCGCTCATGCGCAAGAAGTTGCGTATTTGCGTGGAATTTTTGATCGACAAAAAGAACATCCAGAAACGGCAGAGGTGCATATGCTTGGAAAAATTTTGGAAGCGATCGTGATTGAACAAATCGAACTGAACGAATGGCTTGGGGCAAATGTAAATACACAACAAACATGCGAGTTTGATGATTACTGTAACGGCATTGATTTTGTCACAGAGTTTAATCAAGACGGTGCGACAAGACACGTTGGATTTGCGATCGATGCGACACATGGAAAACAGCAAGCGATTCAATTAAAGCTCGAAAAAATTCGCAGTCAGCTCAATCGTGGGGAATTAGGAGAAGTATTTTATTTTCAGACCATCGATAAAAGCACACAAGGAAGAAAACGATTCATTCCAAAAATCGTGTTAGCACTCGAAAAACAACATGTGATCGATATTGCGCGATTGTGGGTGCGCGGTGAACAAAAAGCGCTTGCAGAACATCCCATCAAGCAAATTCTTGTGCGAGAAATTATAGATCAGCTGGCAGGTCAATTAGAATACGCACATGCACTTGAACAACGGGGAAATACAAAAGCATCAAAATTGGTTGATGTTTTAGCTTCACAGCTCGAGGCAATGAAACGCATCGATTCGTCTCAACAAAAATCTGAAACGCAATTTGTGGATCGTGGAGCAGAAACAATTGGGTATTCCGTCAAAAAAATCTTTGCTCCAGAAAATGCAGATCGTATTGAAGAACAGGAATTAGAATTGCAGATCGCAAAGAAACGAAAAAAAAGATTGCCCACGTTCGATTTAGAAAAAAAACTGAATTTGCTTAAATCACAGCGACAAAATAAACAAACGTCCGAGCGATCTTCGGAAAAGAGCACTCCTCCCACAAAAGCGGAAAAAGCAATTGTGGAAACGCAAGCTGTACCAGAAAAGAAAGCACATGTTCCAACACGCAAAGAGCTCAGTGAGCGCTACCAAAAATTGATGCAAAAAAGAAGATCAGGAGATAAATCTGTTTTGGAAGAAATGCGATTTTTGGAACGAGAATTTCAACGCTTAAATGTTTTGAATCGTGCGATCGATGTTGCTACAAAAAATAAACAAAACCCCGCCGCATAACGGCGAGGTTTTTTTACCACGTCGTTCGTGAGCGACGTGGTTTATTTGATGGATCGTG
This sequence comes from Candidatus Uhrbacteria bacterium RIFOXYB2_FULL_45_11, assembly GCA_001791715.1. Lineage (GTDB taxonomy): Bacteria > Patescibacteriota > Patescibacteriia > UBA9934 > GWF2-40-263 > XYB2-FULL-45-11. Next base: position 10,486 of record MGFD01000001.1, read on the forward strand.
CCATCTCAATAAGCTCTCCATCTGAGACGTGGTCTCCGTCAGAAGAGAGCTGAATCAGCGTTCCGTTTTTTTCGAACAGCAACATGTTTGTAATAAGACACATGGCGGGAACGGTATTTGGTTTTGGGGTTGTGCAGGTAAAACCGCCGCGCAAATGAACAAAAAGTCCTGTTTGTTCTTGATTAATCACAACCGTTTCCTGTGGATAAGCTGTGTATTGTGGGGATACATCTGCAAGTTTTTTGTTTGGAAGAACATCCATTTCCATAAATCGCGCATTGTTTTTGATAAATACCATTGCGACCGTTTGTGCAGGCCAATTTTTTGTTGCGCTTGGGTAGACGCCAATCAAATAAAGGGAACTATCGAATAATTTTTCTGGGAGGGAAACGGGAGTTTGTGTGCGTGTTGCAATCTCCTCAAACCGAGTGAGTTCGATCATGTCCGAAGTTTTGGCAAGTAACGGAACGCCAGGCGATGTTGGAATACGATTATAGATTTGCAATCCGATGGTTCCAACAAGAATCAGCACAAGAAGAATTGGAAAAAGCCCAATAGATGTTTCGCCTGTTTTGATCGTTCGATTGAAAATGGGCATAGAGTAGTTTGTAGTCCGAGGCTTTAGCCTTGGATCATGTGATGCGCGGAGAACCAAGGCTAAAGCCTTGGGGTACGGGAACTAAGATTGGGATTTTGGGGTACGGGAAGGGCGATATGTGATCGCACACGCGATCAAAATCCACGTCATCATTGCGAGATCATTTTTGAAATAAGGGACATCGACGAGGCTGTGAATGAGGATTTCGAGGAAGAGGAAAGGAAAAAGGTTTGAAAGGTCGGAAAGGTCTGAAAGGCGACGTGGAAATAGACGGAATGCGAGAAGGGAAAAGGCGATGAGTCCGAGAATTCCGAGCTCGACCCAGATGTTTAACAGAATGTTGTGTGGATACTGAAAGATTTCGTATTGTAAATCGTGATGATACGGCTTGAGGGCGATTGGATAACCCGAGAGTCCAACGCCTGTGATGGGGTGATCCTTAAGAAGTTCAATCGTTTCTTTCCATTGGCTGAGGCGAACTTGTTCGGAGGAATCTTGAAACGTGAGTTTTTCGTAAAGGTAGTTACGAGACGTTGGAATCGCAAATAAGAGTATGCTCGCGAGCACGATCGAGATGACGGTTTGTCGACGTGTGTTCTTTGAAAACAGGAGAATACAAACAGCTGTGGCAATGAGCGCAGCGATTCCGGCTTCGGACTGCGCAAGAAACACGTTTAGTGTCGCGAGTGTGCTCACGGTAAGCCAAAACCAAAATTCTTTTGGTTTTGTTTTTGCATATTTCATGATCATGAACCAAGAAATCACAATGATCGGTTCGAGGAACAGTGCGAGCGCATTTGGATATTCAAAAAGACTCGTGATGCGACGCTCTAAATCCCAAGGGGCTGGAATGCCGATCGAAAAGAAATATTGAACGAGACCAAAAAGGGAAACAAAAAGGGCACTGATTCCGAGTGCACGAAAAATGTTTTCTTGTGTCATCTTGAGTATGGTCGCGTTCGATGAGGCGGAGTCGAAAGATCTCGCGAGCAGATCGTGTACAACGAAAAACATCAATATCGGTTCAATGTAGAACGATTTCCAGACGCCAATGGCCGCGAGTTTATCAGGGGAAACAAAGATTCCAATGGTTGCGGCAAGGAGAAGGAGACAAAGTGATAAAGTGATGGAGTGGTTGAGTGGTGGAAGAAAGGCAATCTTTATTTTTTTGAGAACCCAAACAATAATCACGATGAGCGTCATCATTTCGAGTAGCGTTGTCGGAATACCGGCGATTGAAAATCGAATGAGATAACTTGGAAGAAGGGCGCACAACAAAAGCACACCTGTTTCAAGATTGCGCCAGGTAATGATTCCGAAGATTGTAAGAAGAAAAATCGTAAAAATGATCATATTGTTGCTTTCTACTTTCTACTTTCTACTTTTCCCTTACCTCGACTAGGAATCATAAGACGAACATCTTCCATTTTAATTCCACGAATAAGAATCATGAGCATAAAATAGATGAGCGCGCCAAAGATGACCTCCAACAGGACGTGCATCGAAGGGGTCACAAGCAGGAAACCTGTCATGACAAGCGCCGCAAAGACGGATTTGAGAAAGGCACCAAGGTGCGGAAGGGCTTTTGACGTTCGATACACAACAACAAATGTGACAATTGCAATGAACGCTTCTGAAAAGACGGTCATCCAAGCGGCGCCGTACATTCCGTACACAGGAATGACATAAAAATATCCGGCAACAGAGAGGGCCGCGGCCGTTGCATAGCCAAAAATCATGGCGCGTTGTTTATTGAGCGCAACAACAAGATGGCCAAACAATGTTCCAACAAATACGCCAAAAATCGCAAGAATCAACACCTTCAATACCTCGCCTCCTTGTTCATATCCAGGACCCGCAATAAACGAGATGAGTTCTGTGCCCAAGATTTGCGCGCCGGCAATGATAGGAATCACCGCGATCATAAATACATCAAACGTGCGTGAAAGGCGGGAGCGAAATTGATCGTGATCTCCATTTGTCCACGCGAGTGTGAGGGACGGAAGTAAAAGCCCCATGAACATCATTGGGAGAACGGTAAGAATATCAATGATGCGATACGCAACTCCATACAGTCCAACTTCTGTTTGTGATCGAAATAAAGAAAGGATTAAGATGTCGCCTTTCAAATACATGAGGTTGAAGATGATGGAAACCGCAATCGGCCAAGTGCGTGCAAAAATCGTTTTCCATACCGCGAGTTCGAATTTGGGACGCACATGAACGAATGGTTTTGCAAAACGAATCATGAACCAAAACCAAACAGCGTTTGCAAGAATCGCCGAGGCAACAAAAGCGACAACGCCAAACTGAAACCACGCGAGGATTACGATGGTGACAAGAAGAACCAATCGATTGATGAGTTCTCCCAACGCTGCGCGCCACATGGCCTCGTGTTTTTGAAACACTCCAACGAGCAGAGATGCTCCCCCCATCAGAAAATAGGCGAATGCGCCAAAAAGAACGGCCTGTTTGATGGTTGTTGAGTAGGGAAATGCAAAAACGATGATGGGAGCGAGGGCAAAAAGAAGAAAACCAGAAATAAGCCGAAGCCCCAAAAAATTTCCAACAATTTTTTCCTCATCCGCGCCCTTTTCCGAAATCATGACAAGGATGGTGAGGGTTAATCCAAAATCCACTAAAATGCCAAAAAACTGCAAATACGTAACAACAGTGGTGTATTCCCCGAATTGTTCTGCACCAAGAGCACGCGTAATGATTGCGATTGTTACGAGTCCAAGAAAAATCGAAAGAAGTTTTCCAACCGTTTGAATGGTGAAGTTTTTTGCGAGGGATTGGGCACTGATCATAATGAAGCCATTGTAGCAGGGTGAAGGTGGGTGGAAAAGCGGTATTCTATTTTGACCGAGCGCTTTTTTTTGGGTAAACTGTTTAGATTATGAAGCATTTTCTTTTACAAAATGCCCATGCAAAAAAGATCGTTCCATTCGGTCTTGTTTTTTTCTTGGGTCTTCTTTCGTTCAACTCTGTTTCTGCCGCTCCACGCAAAGGATTTGAAGCACAATTACAAAAAATGACGTCATCCATTGTGATGGCGCCCGGAGAAATAAAAACCATTGACGTTGCGTATAAAAATATCGGAAAAGAAACGTGGGGCAATTCTGGAACGGGATTTGTTTCCCTTTACACAACCGCAGAAAAATATCGCAAAAGCATTTTTACACATACAAACTGGATCGATGCAACACACCCCGTAACATTAAAAGAAGCATCTCTTGTTCAGAACAAGATCGGTCATTTTTCATTGACGTTGCGTGCGCCAGAGAAAGTCGGCACATACAAAGAATCGTTCGCCCTTGTCGCAGAAGATGTTACGTGGATTCCGGGTGGCGAACTCGCGTTATCGATTGAAGTAAAAAGTGCGGCGCGCAAAGGATTTGAGGCATTGTCGCAAACAGTTTCTGCGCCAATCACGATTGCTCCGGGTGAGACAAAAACCATTGAGCTTACGTATAAAAATATCGGGAAAACAACATGGAAAAATTCCGGTAATGCCTTTGTGTCGTTGTATACGTCTGAAAAAAGAGAAAGAAAAAGTGTATTCGCGGAAAAAACATGGCTGAGCACAACACATCCAGTCAAATTAAAGGAGGCGTCCGTTGCGCCAGGAAAAACAGGAACATTTGTTCTTTCGCTTACGGCACCAAATAAAACGGGGGCGTATACAGAAGCATTTGAACTCGCCTCGGAAAAAACCACATGGATTCCAGGGAGTGTCTTTTCACTTACAATCAACGTAGAAAAACCCGCAGAAGCGATTTCATCATCCGCAAATGCAAAAACGGTTTCAAGTACACCTGTAAACGGACTATCCGCAAGTATTTTATTGCGATCACAAAAAACCGTAACGGCAGACGGGGGAGAACACATCCAATACAAAGTTGGAATGAAAAACACAGGGAGCGTTGCGTGGACAAAACGTGAAATTCGTTCACAGGATGCATTTGCGACCGCTGCCGTTTCTGCAACAACCCCACTTCGACTCGCATTGAATACAGCGGGCGTTGTAGAGCCGGGCGCAATCGATTTTCTTTCGTTTGATCTTGTAACTCCTCCAACCAAAGGAGTCTACACATTAAAATATGTGTTTGCCGCAAATGATGTTGTGTTGCCAGATGCAGAAATTTTGATTCCAGTTGAGGTCACATCAGACGCAGAAGATGTTTTGAATTCGCCTGTTATACATGCATTAGAATTATCCAATCAAATTCAAGAGCCTCTTTTGCGAATCGGTGTTTTGATTGTCGATGAAGAAACAGATCATCAAGTACAGATCAGTTGTAATCAAGATTGGAAATTGATGGACGGTAATGGTGCGTTGCTTGCGGAACAGTTGGCAAATCAATCGATAACGGCCTTTTATAAAAATAACCGCTATTACTTTAATCGCGGGCAAGGGCTCGAAGAGTCTTCGTTCTATTTACGATTTGTTCCAAATTCAGACACGGCTGTGTGTAAGATCGATAATTTTGATAAACGCGTGACGCGTCGTGCGGGATATGCAGAAAACACATTTCGCAATATCCTGGAGCTTCGCTACAATAGTTCTAAAGACCGCACGTGGGTGATTAATGAATTAAAAATAGAAGATTATCTTGCGGGACTTGGCGAAACATCGGAGTACTCAGACTTCGAATTCAAAAAAACATTAATTACAATTGCGCGTACATACGCTTTGTATCACTGGGAACGTGCCACCAAGCATGCGAAAGAATTTTTTCACATGAATTCATCGGCCGATGACCAAGTGTATCGTGGCTATGAATATGAAGTGAATAATCCATCTATTCGTACGTCCGCACAAGAAACGCGTGGTGTGACGGTAAACTATGCAGGACAAACAGCCATTACGCCCTATTTTTCCAGATCAGACGGAAGAACACGTGATTGGGGAGAGGTGTGGCACGGAACGGTTGCGTGGATCAAATCTGTCCCAACTCCGTGCGACGCCTCAAAAGGATTAAAATTATGGGGACACGGCGTCGGACTCTCCGCAAGTGAGGCCTTGTGTATGGCAAAGAACGGAAAGAAATGGGATGAGATTTTACCGTATTTTTATACAGACATCGATTTATTGAAACGTTGGAATTAAAAAAAGAGAGGGCGGAAAAGGCTGAAAGGGCGGAAACGTAAAAGACAAAATAAAACATATGAACAAAAATTTCATCACCATTTTCCTCTTGTTCATCATGGTTGTTCCATCTGGTGTTTTTGCAAACACAGACGCACTTTGGCGTATTTATGACGCGCGCGCTGATTTGCAACGTGTCTTTACTCCCGTAACAGGTTCACTCATGCCAAATGCGCATGCAGGGTCACTGAATAATTTAGAGGAATGGGCGCGTACAGAAGGATGGAAGGAATATCCGCACGCGCTCGCATCTTACGCGCCGAACGCATCAAAAACGCGCATCACGCGTGTAGATCCGTCTGAGGTTGAGTCAAAGATTCGCGCAACAGCCTATGTGGTGATGGATAAAAAAACGGGAACCATTCTTACCATGAAAAACGAACAACTCGTTTGGCCAATCGCATCGCTTACAAAACTCATGACGGCAGATATTGTTCTTTCAAAGAATCCACCACTCACAAAGCTGTTTCCTGTTTTTAAAGAAGATAATGTGGGTGGAGCGAAACTTGCGGTTAAACATGGAGACACGCTCACAATCGACGATTTGTTCTATGCCATGCTCGTAGGCTCGGCAAATAACGCTGCAAACGCACTTTCACGAACAACAGGACTTTCGCGTGAGGCATTTGTTGAAAAAATGAATGCGCGCGCAAGCGAGCTCGGACTCATAAAGACGCATTTTGCGGATCCGAGTGGAATGGAACTAGGAAATGTTTCAACCACGCTTGAACTTTCACGGCTTGTAAAAGAAGTGTTTGAAAATCCGAAAGCAGCGCGTTATCTTGGGACGTCGTTGAAAGCGATTCGTGTCGCAAACACAGGAGAAACAAAAAAAATTAAAAGTACAAACTGGATGCTCACGTATCCGGAATACGATGCGCTCTATGTAACAGGAGGAAAGACGGGGTACTTAGAAGAATCACAATGGAACTTTGCTTCCACCATAAAACCAAATGCAACAGACGATACGCGTGAATTGCTTGTTGTGCTGTTCGGATCAGATTCGCGCGCACAATCATTTGCGGATACGCAAGCGCTCGTCAATTGGGCGTGGCATGTATACGAATGGAAATAAGAAAAACCCACCGTTTAAACGGTGGGTTTTTGTGTTGCGGGTTGTTTTGTTACGCGTTGTTTATCTTCTTGGACGAGTCTCATGACGATTTCTTGAACACGTTCTGGGTGCGGAATATTTTTAAAATGAAAGCGACTTTTTTCTCCGGCCGTTTGTACAAAGACGTTTCCGTAAGAAAACGTGGTCTGTAAAAATCCTCGCGTTTCTGCCGTAGCATCTTGTACGGATGCTAAATCGAGTTCAGAGGTTGTTCGTTTGAATAATCCTTCCTGCTCAATGTTAATGACGCGTTCACTGGTGATGACCCACATGTCCAAATAATAATCCGTGAACTCTAAAAATGCGAAAAGCCAAATGGAAAGAAAATAGATACTGATTGTTACAACAAGAATGGGGCCTAAAAATGGTTGTCGGCTCCAGACGGAAAAAACATCCCAAAAGTATATTCCAAGAAAAAGCGGGATGACGGTGAGGAGAAAAAAAGCGCCCGCGATGGTTAATAACGCAAACCAATGACGACGTAAAACCGAAATGAGCTTTTCATCTGGGCGTTGATTGGGAAGATGATGAAGATGAAGCATACGGTTTAAAATTCCGAAATCGGAAGGATGTCATTATTATAGGCGCGCAAAATTTGATTGAGAGGAATGGCAACGGTCCAGTCAAAAGAAAGGAGCCAGAAAATGGATCCGGCGACAAGAAGAATGGTTCCGCCTGTAAAAACGATGACGATCAGAAACAGTTGCACACCCTCTACACCATATTTCATGAGATGAAACAGATTGAAGAGACTGTAAAGAACATAAAACAGGATGTAGATTGCATAAACAATCAAAACAACAAAAACAGGGATGTTCAAAGCAGAAAGAGAAAAATCCATAACACGTTTTTTTACGTGACTTCATTATAGCAAACGATTCTGTTCCGGAATATCAAACCCAAGATGTTGGTACGCGCGATCTGTTGCGATGCGTCCGCGTGGTGTGCGCGCAAGAAATCCAAGCTGAAGCAAATATGGCTCGTGGACATCTTCAATCGTTTCCATTTCTTCTTGTGTTGCAGCTGCAATTGTGGAAAGTCCAACAGGCCCACCCTGAAATTTTTCCATAATCGTTTTTAAGATGTGGCGATCAACCGCGTCTAATCCTTCTTCATCTACACGCATCATTTTGAGCGCATCACGGCAAAGTTCTGGAGTGATGGAACCATCGCCCTTTACTTGCGCAAAGTCACGCGCGCGGCGGAGCATACGGTTTGCAATGCGAGGTGTGAGGCGCGAGCGCATGGCGAGGAGTTCGACCGCGTCTTCATGGATGGGAGTTTTAAGAAGTCCTGCGTTGCGTCTCAGAATAGTTGCGAGATCCACACGTTCATAAAAATCCAAGTGGTGCACCATGCCGAAACGATCGCGCAGTGGGGCAGAAAGAAGCGAGAGACGCGTGGTTGCGCCGATGATGGTGAAATGTTCAAGATTGATGCGAAGCGTACGCGCGGTCGGACCTTTACCGACGATGATGTCGAGCGCGTAGTCCTCCATGGCAGGATACAAAACTTCTTCAATCGTTTTGTTGATGCGATGAATTTCATCGATAAACAAAATATCGCCTTTTTGAAGGTTTGAAAGAATCGCCGCCAAATCGCCAACTTTCTCAAGAGCAGGCCCCGACGTTACGCGAATCTGCGAACCCATTTCATTTGCGATGATGTGCGCGAGCGTTGTTTTTCCGAGCCCTGGGTTTCCGTACAGTAATACGTGTTCAATAGGTTCCTCACGTTTTTTTGCCGCACCCATGAACACATTCAAATTTTCTTTGAGTCCTTCTTGTCCCACAAAATCCGCAAGTGTTTTTGGTCTAAGGGAAAACTCAAAATCGCGTTCTTCTGGAGATGCGGAAGTGGTTACGGGTTCTGTTGCTTCAAATTCTTCACGTTCAATCATAAGGGAAAGGCTAGAGAGGCGAGAGAGGCTTGAGAGGCCGAAGATATCCGTATTATGGGTGACAGAGAGGGGAAGCGCAAGGAATGTGTGGAAAAGAAAAAACGATTCTGGAGAATCGTTGAGAGGGCAGTGGTTAGGAAGAGAGGTGGGCAGTGACACCATTGTCTGGGCAATGGATTTCTTGGCATCGGCGTTTCCAGGCACGGAGGATTTCCGCACGACTGCTTTCTGGAATGAGAGTGATGTGAATCATGTGAGCATAAATGCTCATCTCCATT
>MGFD01000002.1:0-2153 GCA_001791715.1 Candidatus Uhrbacteria bacterium RIFOXYB2_FULL_45_11
TGCCGCTTCGCCAACCCCAAGTTCAAAGTCACGACCAAGCTCTGTCAACATGTCTTTGAGTGCGCCAACAGCCTTTGTCCAAACTTCTGCACCTCCGAGGTATTTCTCTGGGTGCTCTGGATCATCAACAGACAATCGAATACGAAGTGGCATTCCAAAGGCTGCGTAGAATTTTGTGATGATGTCGTAGATCTTCAGAACTTCTTCTTTCACTTGATCTGGGCGAGCAAATACGTGTGCATCGTCTTGTGTGATGGATCGAACACGTGTGAGACCGGCGAGCTGGCCCGTGTTCTCATCGCGATACACGGTTGTTGCTTCTGCGAAACGAAGCGGAAGATCGCGATAGCTGCGCATCTTTGACGCATAAATTTGCGTATGATGCGGACAGTTCATTGGCTTCAACACGAATTGATCATCGGTCTTCTTACTCGTTACATGAAAAATATCATCCGCAAATTTATCCCAGTGACCAGATGTTTTATAGAGATCTGATTTTGCGATGTGCGGAATCCACACGCGTGTGTATTTGTGTGGCTTCATGAGTGCCGTTACAAATCCTGTGAGCGATTCACGCATAGCGGTTCCGCGTGGCGTAAACATTGGAAGTCCAGAACCAACAAGGGGTGAGTACGCAAAGAGTTCAAGTTCAGCACCAAGTTTGCGATGATCACGTTTCTTTGCTTCTTCGAGCATCGCAAGATGCGCGTCGAGGAGTTCTTTTGTTTCGAATGCGAGTCCGTAAATACGCGTTAACATCGGATTCTTTTCATCTCCACGCCAGTATGCACCTGCGACTTTTGAAAGTTTAAACGATTCTGGATCGACATGTGAAAGCCCTTCGTCGTGTCCACCGCGACACAAATCTGAGAATGTGCCCGACTTATAAAACGTAAGCGATTGTCCTTCGCCAGAAAATTGATTGATGAGCTCGAGCTTAAATGGATTATCCGCAAACGCTTGTTTTGCTTGATCCACAGAAACATCTTCGCGATCAAACTTGTCCCAAGACGGAAGAATCGATTTCATTTTCCCTTCAATCTTTGGCAAGTCTTCTTCCGTAATCGGCTTCGAGAATTCGAAGTCATAATAAAATCCATCGTCAATCGCCGGACCGATGGTTCGTTTTGTGTCTGGCCAGAGTTCCATAACAGCTGCCGCAAGCAAGTGTGCGAGCGAGTGGCGACGATGTTCTAATTGGTCTGAAGTAAGCATAGAAAAAGAATTAGTGCGTGATCGTGAAATGAGCGAGGGTTGTAAAAATGCATCGACGAGGACGCTTGCGAAGAGCGCGTCTTCGGTGGCTTGCCGAAGCGCGGGCTAATCCCGCAGTCGATGCGTTTTTACAATCCGAGCGAATAGACGATCGAAAGTGCAAATAAAAAACCCGATTCATCTTAATTAAGTTGAATCGGGATCCATGCAAAAATTGACGGACGGTTCCACCCGAATTGTTGATGCGTTTTCTCTCGCGATCAACCGCTCTTTTGAATCGGCTTGCTCGGAAGGTTGTACATGAATCTTTGGTGCCTCGAGAACTCACAGCCTAGGTTCTCAATCTCTTTTGGGCAAAGAAACATGCGTGTCCTTCTTCATTGCCTTTTTAGAATAGCCCTCTGTTCCTGATTCGTCAACTAATCAAATTCAATGTAAACATGGTCTTTCAGACGTGGAATCTTGTTGAGCCAGAACGGAAAGAAATCAACATTTACAGACTCCGCCACTCCGCTTCCAATCAATGTTTTTGAGACATCGTCCGCGCTCATTCCCACAAAACGACCAACTTCGAGCGTTTTGTTTGTGCGTGTGATGATCATTTTACCGTCCAAATGTGCGCGTAAACTTGCGACTTTTTGAGTGGAATCATATTGCTCTATTGTGACTTCCATGTCCTCTACATTTGTTCCTGTAAAATCTTGGCCTTGTCCTAACCCGTCATACAGATGCGTTGAGAACAATTGTTTGAACGCGGAACGATCGTAAAAGACTCCTATGATGGTAACGGTGAGCGTGACATCATACGCTTTTGATTCTGTATCTGGTTGAATACTTGTTTTTTGTTGTTTGATATCTGCGGTAAAAACTTCTCCATCAAATCCACTTCCTGCCTGTGCGCGCAGCATTTCTTTTGCATCTGTGATCATTTCTTCTTT
>MGFD01000002.1:2211-2372 GCA_001791715.1 Candidatus Uhrbacteria bacterium RIFOXYB2_FULL_45_11
CCGCCCGTAAACGCTGCTTTGCTATCTGCATAAATCTGAACCTGCTTTGCTTCATTCAATCCTGGAATGGTGAAATGCCCAGGCGCAACATCTCCTGTTGCTCCCGGCTTGTCTGCGTGCACAACGGCATCAATGCTTCCACCTGCCGGCACAACAACACT
>MGFD01000002.1:2446-4941 GCA_001791715.1 Candidatus Uhrbacteria bacterium RIFOXYB2_FULL_45_11
ATCCGTTTCATCGAGTGGAATCATGGCTGTGTGAACGATCAAATCAGATGAAAAATCTTTTGCGACCGGTTTAATGTGAATCACGGCTTGCATGGTTGATAAATACATGACAACAAGCAACACCGCCGCAACAATCACAATAAACGCAAGTGCAATGCGTCTGTATAACATGAGTGGAACCGCATTTGCGTGCGAGCGCAATACAGGTTTTTCTATTTCCTCTTGTGCAGCAACACGAATCACGCGCTTAACGGGAACACGCTTGCGTGTTGCAACTTTTTTTGTGGCCATATGAAGTAATTATAGCAGAAAGTAAAAAAGTAGAAAGGAGAAAGGGGTGAAAAAAACAAAAACAAGAAACCGTATTTGATTTCTTGTCTTATTGTCTTCCCCTTTCTACTCTCTACTTTCTGCTTTCTACTTCTCTAATTCCACATTCTGTGCCCCAACAATACTCGATAATTCGCTAAGCAGACTTTCTGTTGGACTCACACGATATTCTGTTTCAATGCGACGCAGACTTCCACCGGATTCAACAAGGAGACACACAGATGTTGCACCGGGTTTTGATTGCAGCAATGTTCGAACCGCGTCGACCATCTCTGGCGTTGGCTTCCCTTGCAGTTTGATGTTTAATGTTTCGCGTTTCGGTGCGGCGGGATGGTCATGACCACCCCCTACGTTCGCAACAGGACCGGCCGATACAATATCGGGGTATGCTAACCACTGCTCTTTCTTCAGCATCTCGAGAATCACAGGCATGTTTTCCTCGCTCACAATCATGAAACTATTTGCAAGAAGTTTTGCCTCCTCCCCTTCCCGCTTTGAAACTTTGGCGCTGACAAGACAAATCTGTCCTTCAACCATAATGTCTTTTACAGTCGCAAACGTTTTTGGAAATACAATCACCTCTTGTTTGCCGGTCATATCCTCAAGTCCAATGAACGCCATCGGATCTCCTTTCTTTGTAACAATCGTCTTTGGCAAAAGAATAATTCCACCGGCATACACAAACGATCCATCTTTCTGCGCCGGCAAATCTTTCATATGCATGAGCGTGCCGTCGAGGAATTCGTGAATCTTCTGGTATGGATGACCAGAAACATACAACCCAAGCAATTCTTTTTCCCACGCAAGTTGCGTGTTCAATTTTGCCGGCTCCGCCGCTCGAAGGGAGATGGTTTGCGGAATCGTTGAGGTAGCGGCCGAGAAGAGACTCGGCTGATTCGTTGTCTTTTCTTTTTGGACGCTCTTGTTGTGCAACAACAGACGGTCGAGATTCTCGAGCAACTGATTCCGTTCCGCGAACCTGTCGAGCGCTCCTGTCTTGATGAGGGCTTCGAGAGACTTCTTGTTAAATGCCCGATGCGCAACGCGCGCAACGAAGTCCGCAAGATCTTTAAAATCTCCGCCCGCTTTTCGTTCTGAGAGAATCGATTCAATCACTTCTTCTCCCAAGTTTTTAATAACCAAGAGCCCGAAGCGAATGTGATTGTCATCAATGTAAGTAAAGTTCTTGAGCGATTCGTTGATGTCTGGCGGCAAGACCTCAATGTCCATGCGCCGACACTCAGACACCGCTTCAGCGATCTTTTCGAGGTCACCCGATTCCGCCGTCATGAGCGCGGTCATGTATTCCGCTGGAAAGTTTGCCTTCATGTACGCCGTTTCATACGCCACCATTCCGTAACTTGCCGCGTGCGCTTTGTTGAATCCGTACGCCGCAAACGGTTCGATCAAATTCCAAAGTTCTTTTGCCTTCTTCTCTGACATTCCGTGTTTCAACAACCCTTCATGCAATTTAATTTTTTGCTTTGCCATTTCTTCCGGAATCTTTTTTCCCATGGCTTTACGCAACTTGTCCGCTTCGAGCCAAGAGTAGCCACCCAAATGGATAGCAATCAACATGACGTCGTCTTGATAAACGATGACGCCGTAAGACATGGAAAGCAGATCTTTCATGCGCGGATCCAAAAAATGAATCAGCGAATGGTCGTGTTTGCGTTTAATATATTCCGGAATCGATTCAATCGGACCAGGACGATACAGCGCAACCATCGCCATGATGTCTTCAATACGTTCCGGTTTCAGTTCCATGAGGTACTTTGTCATGCCGTCTCCATTCAACTGAAACACACCCATGGTTTTTCCTGTTGCCAAAAGTTCAAACGTTTTTTTATCGTCCGTTGGCAAACGATCAATCACCACATCAACCCCTTTTGTTTTTTTCACAAGATGAACCGCGTCTCCCAAAATCGACAAGTTGCGAATTCCAAGAAAGTCCATCTTCACAAGTCCTGCCGCTTCTACCGCTTTCATTTCATACTGCGTGATCATCTTTCCTTCTTTTGTATCGATTTGCAGAGGAGTGAAATCTGTCAGTTCTGTTGGAGAGATCACGGTTCCGGCCGCATGAACGGAAACGTGGCGCGCACATCCCTCAATCTGACGCGCGAGGTCAATCATGCGACGAACGTTTGCGTCCGTATCAAACA
>MGFD01000002.1:4997-5925 GCA_001791715.1 Candidatus Uhrbacteria bacterium RIFOXYB2_FULL_45_11
TGCGAGCCCATTGGAACGAGCTTTGCGACAACGTCTACCATTCCGTATGGAAATCCGAGGGCGCGTCCAACGTCACGAACCGAACCGCGCGCGAGCATGGTTCCAAATGTACAGATCTGTGCAACTTTCTCTGTTCCGTACTTTGAGCGCACATAATCCAAAACTTCGTCGCGTCTGTTATCCGCAAAGTCGGCGTCGATATCTGGAGCAGAAGGACGCTCCGGGTTCAAGAAACGTTCGAACGGCAATTTGTAATACAACGGATCGATCGCAGAAATATCGGTTGCGTACGCAACGATCGATCCTGCGGCGGATCCACGCGTCGTTGTCACAATTCCATTTTCACGCGACCAACTCAAAAAATCGGACACGATTAAGAAGTACGGACAAAATCCTTTTTGATCAATAATGTCGAGTTCGTAATTAATGCGATCAATCTGTACTTGCGAAAGTTCCCCACCCGTTTTTTCTTTCAACCCCTCGAATGTTCGTTCTGTCAGAACCCCACGAAACGTCTTCCCTTCCGGAATCACAAACTTTGGAAAGTTCCACTTTCCAAGATCAAGCGTAACATTGCATCGGTCCGCAATCTTTCGCGTGTTCTCAATCGCTTCCGGAACATCCGAGAAACGATCGATCATGTACTCACTCGACACCATCGACGCGTCAAAATCGAACTGCGCCATGCGCTCATATTGTTCAAGCGTCTTTTGTCCTTTAATACAATTCAAAATCTTCCATGCCTCAACATCACCAGGCTTCAAGAAGAACGTATTCTTGGTTGCAACAACCGGAACATTCATTTCGCGACCAAGCTTGATAAGCTTTGCGTTCATCGCTTCTTGCTCCGCAATCTCAGGTCGATCAACAAGTTCAAGAAAATAATTTCCTTCACCAAAGATTTCCACATACTCACGAATCGCTGCTT
>MGFD01000003.1:0-1688 GCA_001791715.1 Candidatus Uhrbacteria bacterium RIFOXYB2_FULL_45_11
GTTCATGCTTACTCCTTTGTGTTCTAAGTTCCACCCGCGATCCATATCGCGAAGGGAAGAAAGAGCTCAAGGAATCTTGAGCGAGGAAAGATTGAAAGGGATTTAATGAACTCACGGAACTTCCGAGGGGTTCTTTTTGAGCTCACAAATCAATTCGTATTTTTTACTACTTGAGAAGTAGATCATTGCCAGCAACATCGTGCATACACACACAATTCCAGTATAAGGTACTCGAATTTCATTGTAGGCGAGATAGCCACTGATCAATGCAGCGATCGCGTAAGCGATTGCCTTGTACTTGTCGTACTTCATGCGCTCGTGCTGTTGCCCGAGCCACATGCCGCGATCGAAATTATTCGCGCCTACAATTTGTAACGGGTCCCGCGGATCTGGCATAGCGTGCCTCCTGTTGTCGAACAAGACCTGCCCCGACTTGCTGTAACTTACAGCGTCGGGATCGCCGACGATTTTTTTCTCTGCTTCCACACGCGACAATGTGTCACGAAGGGAAGAAAGAGCTCGAGTGCATCGCGTGGGCGATGGTGTCGAGCAGGGTGAGAAAGAGCAGAGTTCCATTCGCGCGAAGCTAAGTGGAAGGGGTGTTGTCGTGTGCCGGCTTCCTGTTGTGCAAAAAGTCCCAGATGAACTTGATGTATTCGTCGGTGAACGTCCAACACTGGTTCGCGAGCAGGTCTTCTCCCGCAAAGAGATAGAACCAATACTCGATCGGATTTAGTGCTAGGTAAATTGGCATCATGATGATAGACAAAATGCCCTCCACTACAAACGGAAGACTCGTTGTCTTTTCACCATGTGTCGTACACCTCCAGAGCATGAGCATCGTCAGCAATCCTATCTGGATTCCCCAAAAGATGAGGAATGCCTTCAGGCTGAGCGCAAGCAGGCCAATGACCAGGAGCAGATAGACTGCCCCGGATAGCTTCTTACTCATGGGTTCTCCTTACAGAACCTGAGAGCTCGACGAAATTGTCGATGCTCAGGAAAAGGCTCGAGCTATTCACGGAACTTCCGAGAAGAGATCGAGTGAGTAGCGTGTTTCGAACTATTTCTTTTTTGCGAGTGCCGTTTTAAAGGCGTCGTACTTGCTGCAATCGACCTCGTACTCCGTTAACGGAGTTTCGACGTCCAAGACTCTACTGTGCTTGACGATTACGTAGCATGTTCGTGCCGTGATTGTTTCGTCTCGATCTTCGTATGAGATCGACACTTCACAGATTAGGCGAAACCACCTTCCGTCCCGAATTCCTGTACCAAGAGTCAAACATTTTTCATGTATCGGATCTTCTTTTTCAAGATCCGTCGGGGTCGGTGCGGCGGGCGGTTCGGCAATGTCTGTTGCTACCGTGTCCGCTGTGGGCACACGTTCCTCCGTCACCTCTTGTTGTGGGCGTGCACAGCCGATCGCAATGAACACCAACAAGAACAACGCGAAACCAAAATTCCTACGATTCATACCTGCCTCCAACGACGCGCAAAACCGCTCGTCGATTTTATTTCTCTGCTTCCACCCGCGACAACGTGTCGCGAAGGAAAGAAAGAGCTCGAGTGCATCGCGAGGCGATGGTATCGAGCAGATTGGGATTTTTAACTTTTGATTTTTTTGTGCACGATTTAGTCTCCGGTTTTGCTACGAATGCTGAAATTACATTCGAGTGGAAAGATGACCG
>MGFD01000003.1:1716-2052 GCA_001791715.1 Candidatus Uhrbacteria bacterium RIFOXYB2_FULL_45_11
CCGCGACACTTCCTTCTTCGGCGAGCTCTGTGACGCTTGTCAGTTCAAATTGTGCTCGTGCCTCTTCAGTGGGGATGCCTGATTCAAGGCTTCCGTGGTTGTCCCCAAATGAATTTGCAGCCAAGATTTTCCACGCAGCCTCTTCCGTACTCGCAAGAATGACTTCCCAGATATGACCTGGTTCGTCCGAAAACCAAAATAGTTGCATGATGATCTTCTCCTATTTTTTTGCTTCACGCCATGCGTTAGCGTTTGATGTTGTCTGAACTAGACGAGCTGCAAACCCGCCACTTGCTTGTCGGTCTTGTGGAACGTTCCGTCAAAGCCGAGCGGGAT
>MGFD01000003.1:2347-4879 GCA_001791715.1 Candidatus Uhrbacteria bacterium RIFOXYB2_FULL_45_11
TCAGTGCGAGGTATTTCTCGACATTCGATCTTCCACCCGCGATACATATCACGAAGGGAAGAAAGAGCCCCGACGAACAACATGTACGTGTTGTCGGGGCAGGCTCGACGTGATCCGGTGAAGGATGTTGTCGAGCAGATTTGGAGATCAGTAGTAGACTGCGCAAGGTTCGCCAGAGCGGCAGCAAACCGTTGCGGCATCGCGCTCTCCAGATGCGTTTACTCCATTGACGTAAAATCTTACGTCGTATTTTCTTGAACAGATGTAGTCACCCCACGGCCACGGCAAAACGTCGATTTTTTGAACGACTTGTGCCACAGACCATTTAAAATCCTTTTTCATCATGTCGACAACGACGCTTTCGTCGACTGTCTTCCCGCATGCACCGATCATGAACAAACTCGCGGCGATAAGTAGGTAGCGCATATTGTGCCTCCATAAGTTGGCCCGTGTGCCCACGGACGACGTGCGGAATTGCACGCCGATTTCTAACTCTGCTTCGTCCACCACATTCACGAGAGGTGTGAAGTGATGTGCGAAGTCGAGTCCTGCACCTGTGAAGCAAGTGCAGGCAAGATTGTTTTCAAAGAGCAAAGTCTCTCATTCGCGCGAAGCTAGGTGAGAGGAAGGAATGATTGCGATGTTGCGCGATGCCTAGGCGACGAGCTGTCCGACGACCGTGTTCCAGAGGACACGCGCAGTTTCCTGATCATAGACCATGC
Source organism: Candidatus Uhrbacteria bacterium RIFOXYB2_FULL_45_11 (assembly GCA_001791715.1). GTDB lineage: Bacteria > Patescibacteriota > Patescibacteriia > UBA9934 > GWF2-40-263 > XYB2-FULL-45-11. The sequence goes on from MGFD01000003.1 coordinate 3,070, forward strand.
CGTTCGTGTCGTAGAAGAACCCCTTGTACTGGGGACTCTGACGCGAACGGAAGAAGGTGCGGCGCGTGTGGCGGGAGTTGCCCGTCTTGAGCTCAAACGTCCACTCGCGAGCCTCGTCAAAAACAAGGCAGAAACCGTCGCAAGTGAGCTCGAGCGTGGGCGTGTGGGCGAAGGTCGAAACCATCTCCCAAAACTCGGTCGTGTAAAAGCCGTGATCCATCGTCCGGCACGCATCAATGACCTGCTTCGTATCCATCTCAGACTCCATGAAAAGGCATGATTGCCTATCTCATGAGGACCTCCTTATGTTGTTGAATTGAAGTGTGTTTTGTAGCAGGATGGTCTGATTTCGGTCAGACTATTTCGGGGAGTTCCGACATCAGCGAGTCAAAAAACTTTGCTGCCGCGACTTGGTCGCTGGCGAGCGCGGGATTGCTCGTGACGGTCCCGTGGAGCCAGGCTCCCTGACGGAACTGGAACCAGTATTCTCCGTTGAGCTCAAAGAGCTCGATACTGATCTCCTCGCTGAAGATGAAAAGTGCGCCACCACGACTGGGTTTCAATCGCGGTGTGTTCGATCGCTGTACCGTCATTCTCCCTTGGTGGTTGTATGTCTCCACCATATGCCAAAAAAGTTCATCTAACACCGTACGAATCCTGTACAGATTTTTCAGCGCTTCAAACATGGTTCTCCTTGCCTGATGTTTTGCATCAGGACTTGTTGTGACTCTCATCGTCCACCACATTCACGAGAGGTGTGAAGTGATGTGCGAAGTCGAGTCCCGCAGCTGTGAAGCAGCTGCGGGTAGACCTTAGATTTCAAAGAGCGATAACCATCGCGCGAAGCGTTGGTTTTAGAGGCTGATCGTGTTGCCGCGGGGACCATGGATCATGGCCATGAACATTCCGTGGCTGAAACGATCACGACCAACGATATAGCCTCTCTGCGGTGTGAAGGTGAACGCCATGCCGCCAGAGTAGCCAGGCATTTCTTCGCACATTCTGCGCTCGGCTTCTTCTTTCGAAATCGAACTTCGGATGATGTTACGAGCCGTTTCCTTCACTTCCTCGTCCGTCATGTCCTGATAGTGAGTGGGCTTCTTCGAGACGAGGAAGTGCAAGACGGGGTAGTGCCCGAACTCGTTGTTGATGGTCCAGCCACGGTCAGCACAGAGCTTGCGAGTCGCTGCGCGCACTTCGACGGCGTAGTCGCGGTAGATGTATGTGCCGAAACCATGCATCGGCAGCAACGCCCTGTGGGCGTCTACCACTTTCCAGTAGTCAGACATCAGAACGAGAGTATTTGTCAATTTTGTCTCGCCCATGTGGAGCTTCCCGATCGATAAGGTTATCGTCGCCTTGTGGTCACGAATCACGACCGGGAGTTCTACCTTCTCGATTCCGCCGTGCGTGACCATGAGGTTCTTATTGTGCAAAAAAATACGAACGGGATCCGTGTTGCTCATCAAAGACTCCTGTGCCGACGACATTGTCGCAGGCGATGTTGATCAATTTTACTTTCGCAGATCCTCCCACCGACCAATTCGTGAGAGTCTCTGGAAAAGACTCAATCAACTTCCGGACCTTCCGAGAGTTGATTGAGCAAGTTGAGAAGGAACGACTCCCATCGCGCATCCGGCAGTTGGAGGTGATAATCACTTCACCCACATACTCCAATTACGGCAATGCAAAGTATGAAGATAATAGCGATAACGATCGGACCGAATATCCAACAAAGGACGCCGATCACGGCCGCAATGGACACAAGCCATCCCAAGATACGCATGAACTCGTTCACGCCATTTAACTC
>MGFD01000003.1:4942-5254 GCA_001791715.1 Candidatus Uhrbacteria bacterium RIFOXYB2_FULL_45_11
TGTTGTTTTATTCGTACTCGCCCTGACCAGCTGTGCGGGTCCAGAGCTCAAGGCAGGCCACAGCGCGATCACGGGATGTGAAGACGCGCATAACGCAGTCGTCGAAGCGCGTATTAGTCGCGCCGTCGGTCTCGATACGTCTTTCTTCTTTAAGAACCGTTTCGCCGTATTCCTGTTCCAAAATGGCACAGGTCACGCGCAGTTGCTGCAAAGCAACATCATTGAAGTAACCAGCACTGAGGCCGCGGAACTCAAGCTCAATCCATTCGTACTTCGGAAGACCAACGACCTTGTTGTCTTTTTCATCGCGTA
>MGFD01000004.1 GCA_001791715.1 Candidatus Uhrbacteria bacterium RIFOXYB2_FULL_45_11
TTCTCCACACAACTTCAAAGTCTTGAAAATATTCTCAAAAACCCAAAACACCGTGGAATTCTTGGAGAATACTGGCTTGAGTCACTTCTTGGACAAGTTCTTGCGCCAGGACAATATGAAATGCAATACGACCTCGGCATGGATGAAACAACAGGTCAGAAGCTCATTCCAGACGCTGTTATCCATATTAAAGAAATGTTGATTCCAATTGATTCAAAGTTTTCTCTTGAAAATTACAACAAAATCTCAAATGAACAAGATGCGGAACTTCGCGAACAACTCGAAAAAGAATTTAAATCAGATGTAAAGAAGCGAATCGACGAAACCTCAAAGTACATTCGGCCAGACAAAGGCACAACAAACTTTGCGTTCATGTTTATTCCAGCAGAAGGTGTGTATCACAACCTGATCAATTCGAGTGTAGGAGCCGTAAAGGTAAATGCGCGCAACCTGATCGAGTATGCATTCGAGAAAGGCGTCATGATTGTGGCTCCAACTTCATTCTTCGCCTATTTACAGACAGTTATTCTTGGACTCAAGGCCTTACAAATTGAAGATTCCGTTAAAGACATTCAACTCCAGGCCGAAGCACTCGTGAAGCACATGAAAGCTTATGAGGATTATCACAATAAACTTGGAAAGAACCTGGAAACAACCGTGCGGGCCTTTAATGCTTCAACCGGCGAGCTAAAGAAGGTCGACAAAGACGTATTCCGCATTACTCAAGGTGCAGCCGGAAAAATCCTTGAACCAATAGAAATTGAGCTCGGAAGCCAAATGCTTGACGAATAGGGGATTTTCCCATAAACTTCGACCAATCCGTATCGCTCTCACGGAATGTGATAGACACAAAGGAAGATATAGCCTTTCCGTCTTGTCCCAAAAATTATTTTTTATATTATGCCAAACAAAGAAAACGCCAAAAAACAGATGCGCAAAGATGAAAAGCTCGCACAACACAACAAAGTCATCAATGCAGAAATTAAGTCTCTTCGTGTAAAGTTGCGCAAGTTGATTGATGCAAAAAATCTTTCCGAAGCAACAGAAGTCGCAAAACTTGTCAGTAAAAAATTTGACAAAGCGGTTTCAAAAAACATCGTCAAAAAAAATACCGCTGCACGTTTGAAGTCTCGTCTCGCAAAAAAAGTGAACGCACTGAAAACAAAGTAAAATAAAATCCGCCCGGCAGCTGCCGAGCGGATTTTATTTTCCACAACACCCGTTGACAAACACAAAAATTTTTGATGAAATGTTTATAGAAAAAATTTGAACTCCTGAATGATAATCATTTGGGAGTTCTTTTTTATTTAAAACTCAATCTATGAAAAATTTCGATGTATGTAATCAGGAGAAAAAAGAAATAGAGCAAGTAAGTCCGTTTGAATTTGAATTCAATGAAAGAGAGATCTGGTGGTGCTCCATTGGGTTAAATATTGGGAATGAAGAAGATGGAAAAAATACGTTTCATGAACGACCTGTTTTGATTTTGAAAAAATTTAACAAACACATGACGTGGATTCTTCCCACAACATCCAATGAAAAACAAAATATTTTTTATCATCAACTATTCTATATGCATCAGCGTTTTTCGGTTATTTTGTCTCAATTGCGACTTATAAGTTCAAAGCGATTACGAAGAAGAATGGTAAAGATTACTGAGCGTGATTTCATTAGTATACAAAACAAAGTCATACTGCTTATAAAAAAAGCGGAACCTTCAATGTGAAGGTTCCTCGGGTGCCGAATGGCAATTTGTAAATACACACTAACAAGAAATTCTATGATTGTCAAACCAAACACTTATACGAAAAAACTTTCTTTCTGCCTTATTCTTTTTTTTGGAATCTCTTATTCCTGGTTCTATTACACCTCTACAAACGCTCATGCGATCGATATCAAACAAGCCAAAACAGCGTTCGAATCGCAAGTCATTCGTGTTGTTGATGGCGACACGATTATTGTTGCATTGAATCAGAAACCAGAAACAATTCGATTTATTGGTATCAACACACCGGAAACCGTTGCACCAAATCGTCCTGTGCAATGTTACGGACCAGAAGCTTCTGCGCGCACAAAAGAACTCCTCACAAATAAAATTGTGAGGCTGGAACAAGACCATTCACAAGACAATCACGATCAATATAAACGATTATTGCGCTACGTATTTCTCGAAGAAGACAACATCAATCGTCTACTCGTACGCGAGGGATATGCAAAAGAATATACGTATAAAATTCCCTACCAATATCAAAAAGAATTTCGTGCCGAACAAAAAACGGCAAAGAAAAATAAGGTTGGGTTGTGGGGCGCATGCACCCCTTAACCTCAGGATCAATTTTGTATTGCTTGTGCACCAATCCAAGCCAGTTCAAAAAATGCACGCTGTGTGTCTGCTGCATCCATAGATTCAATCAAGATTCCTATTTGTTCTTTTAACGATATGATCGCAACTTTATTCTCAAAAATATTGATTTCATTTTTGAACGGAAATTTTTTTCCAGAAACGAGTCGTGACTCTCGCAATTCCATTTGATTGTTGGCTTGATGTTTTTGCGCGTCCACAGAATCTGTTGCGATCGTTCGCATATGAATTTTTTGCTTCACGCGTCTTGCAAGATAGTCGGTAATCCACGCTTCATCAAACATTTCATACAAAAGTTCTGCGGGTGTGATCGATAAAATTTCTGCACCGGATTTTATCAAAAGCGTTTCTTCATAAATCTGTTTTAATCCCTCCACACCTTCAAACAATTTCACCTTTGGTTTTGATGGGATCGCATTGTAAAGTGAACTAAGCTCCGGAAGAAGAGAAGTGAGATGTTGTTCTTTTTTCAACGCTGCCTGCTGTTCTTCTTTTACGGCCATTAAAGCTTTTTTAGGATTTTCAGCCAGATACATCCGGTGCTTATTTTTTGTTTGATAGGTAACGAGTCCACGCAAAATTAAATTATCAAGTGCTTTATACACGGACGTACGTTTAACTTTAGACTTTAGGGTGATCTCTTGAATAGAGGATTCGCCGAGCTTCAAAAGAAGCAAATAAACCGCGACCTGGTTTTTATGTAAACCAAATTGTTCAAGAGAAGATTCAATATGTGTCATACATTTTGTTGACGCTTTATTGGCGTCACTTATGACGAATTTATACCATAAATTTGCTAAATTGTCAATTTATTTGATGACTCCATCATCTTGACAAATAAACAATTTTCTCCTAATCTTTTTTTCATACAAGAAGTACTGCTTGTATATTATCTCACCCACACAAAGGAGAAGTTCGTGCATAATCAGACAGGAAAACCCCTTTGGGAACAGGCAATCAATGATTCGATGCAGGCTATCGAAAAAAGGAATGAAGAAAAACAACAAGCGACTCTGAGCGAACAAGATCGTATCAATGAAAATCGAACAAAAGCAGAAGCTGTCACAAGAGAGCTAGAAGCATTCTTCGAAAGTGCCGAATGGGATACCGTACAACTTCTCCTACGCACGGCTCGCCTAAGAGACGATTCATTTGAGCGTATTCAAATCATCCGCGCGCATTTTGCAACTCATGATTACAGCAAGCTTCCCATCAAAGAAAATATCTATTTGGATTCAGACGGTCTTTCTCAGTCACCAAAAGAAACCGTAGAAAAAATTCTTGCCGTCGACGAGGCTTCTCGCCACATGAGCATCAACAGATATACACCATGTACATGCGAAATGATTGTGAGGGGAGATAACCTTGAGGAGCTTGTGCAGACTATTCGTGCACAACTAGATCGAATTGCAAGATGGATCTCAATTCTGTGACATGGAGGAAGTATGCATGAAGATACTGTGACCCAAGACACACAACAACCATGTGTATCTGAGACAAATGACGCTGTGTTTAACGTAACGTATGAGTCCTTAAAAGCGCTCATTCAAAAACGCCTTGATCGTTTTCGAACAAACAGTCCGCAATTCGCACATGAATACGAAGGATACGAAAAGCACTGCTGTCGTATGGCTATGGTCATTGCCTTGTATATCAAGGGGCAGATTCTCAAAAAAATCGAGCAAGAACATCTCAATGAGAAAGAGCTTGCGATTCGCATCACGCAAGAATCCAAAGAAGCCATTTCCGCATTCATGCAATTACCAGACGAAACACAAGAAACAATTGTTTATGAAATGAGAAATGCAAGTGGTCATTCGTTTGCAACTGCGTGTCGTCTTGCGGAGTATATGCTAAGCGAAAACCCTGAGCATTTCGTTGAAGCGCATGCGGCGATGGCACGCCTTGCAGGATGCAAAGCATGCGGATGTCACGATCAATAAAGTAAATGAGGCTATCGATTCACCCAAAACTCAAACCACCGGCATTTCTGCACGGTGGTTTTTTCTATTTTTTAAGAAGTGATATTGTTACCAAATCCACCGCCAAATCCGCGCTCATCCCACCGTTCTTCATCGCACGATCAAACTCAAAGAGTTGTGCATGTGCGTCAAGGAGTTGTGTGAGCGAAAAGTTTTTCGCTTGTGTGACGAGTTTCGATGCGACGAACGGATGCACATCGAGCTCGGTCGCAATCACGTTTTTATCTGCGCGTGGATTCTGATCGAGCACCGAGCGCGCGCCGAGCAATAAGCGAATCTGGCGCGTAAACATACTCATCAAATAATAATCATCTGAACCGGCGAAACGTTCTTCTTCAAGCATGCGCACCGTTGCTCGAATATCTTTTCTTGAAAGTGCATCAACAAGATCAAAAATTTTTCCTTCAAAGTTTGCTTGTACAAGTTGCGTCACCATTGTCTCCGTGATCGTTGCGCCGTTTGCGTACGCAACAAGTTTATCAATCTCATGACTCATCAGCCACAAGTCTGCACCCACGCGTTCAATGAGCGCACGAAGCGCGCCGGACTCGATAGCGGATCCTTTCGACTTACAACGATCCGCAATCCATGTTGTGAGCGATGTGCCCGCAAGAGCAGGGAACGGATACGTATGAACCTGAGCTTGTTCTTTCAATGTTTTAAACAACGGTTTCTTTTCGATCGCGTCGACAGCTTTCGACTCCCACAAGATAACGATCGTCGAATCCGGTGTTCTCGAAAGCCCTGACTCCCAAAGCGCGAGATCCTCTTTTTTTACCGAGTCGATCAAATCTCGAATAATCACCATGCGGTGTTTCGAAAGGAAAGGCATGGTTGTCACCGCTTGGATGACATCTCCGACGATAAGCTTTCCATCCGCAGACGGAAAAACAACGGTATTCAAACCGGAAGGATCATGTTTCTCACGAAACGCAGATTTAAGTTGCGAGACTTTTTCCTGTGTGCGAAAACCGTCATCGCCGTAGACAAATAACAACATATTATGAAGGGGATGGTCACGACCATCCCGTTTGTAAACGGATTGTATCGTTGATTTAAGAGTGGAACAAGGGAACAAAAATCCCATAGATTGTGAATCTATGGGGTGAAGAAGGTTGAGGAAAATTTCAAGCCTCGTCTATAAGACGGGATCTTGAAACTCTAGGACTAGTTTTGCACAGGAGCAACGAACACAATCTTGTCGCCAGGAGACCAGAAGTAGCCACGATAACCATTTCCAGTGCTGAGAAAAAGGCCGGCGTCGTCGCAGTACAGATTGAAGATTTGCAAGGTACTTCCCCCAGGGCTAAGCGCCTCTTCCATCGCGAGCCAAACCTTTTCCCCGTTCGGCTGATCTTTATAGACCAGCCGAAGAGCCGGACCAACTTCAGCAGGACAAAGTTGGCCCCCTTGAGCCAGAATGGCCGCATGAAGTTCTTTTGTGTGTCCGCCTTTTATAAGACCCAATTCCCCAACGGTTATGCACACCAGCCGCACCTCCATTGGAGTTTGAGAATACGTACTTCCTTTCATTATGTGCCACGCCCAATTCGTAACATTCTCCTTGAGAGCTAAAAGATAATTGATGGGATTTTTATAAAATCCCAGGGTGATGATTTTCCAGATGGGGAAAAGGCATTTTGCCTGATCAATGGTCAATTCACTGTTTTCCAAGTTATTCACGAGAAACTCCTAGTGGCAATCCATCGATTGCCATGTTTTTCGAATAGATTCTTTTTTTAGGGTAGTAAGTCGACGTTAACTTCCCACCACTTGATCAATGTTTATTCTTGTGACATCAGTATACCACTTTTTTACATTTTTGTCAATAATCTAGTTACACTATTTTAGCTATTGCAAGCTTAAATTTTATATATTATACTATTTTTGTCGGAAATAATTTACAACAGTTCTGAATTATGGCTCAATTAAAACAAATGCTCGGAAACCTAAAACTCTCTGCAAAAGAGGTGGATTTGTTCCTTGCCTTGGTTCGATTGGGCAAAAGCACGGTTTCCACAATCTCTCGCGAGTCGGGAATTACCCGAACCCACATCTATGGAATCGTCGAAGGACTCATGCAAAAGGGGCTGGTGAGCGAGGTGGAGGATCGAGGGAAAAAAACGTATGAAGCTGTAGATCATGCTGGATTGCTGGCTTTTATCTCTCGAGAACAAACGGAGCTGCAAAAAATTGAAAAAAACATTGCGGAAATGACAAGTGAGTTCAATGCACTTCAGGTGGGAAACAAGGAAAAGACGAAGGTGCGATTCTTTAATGGAATCGAAGGGGTGAAGCAAATTTACAGCGAGATTCGTCGAGATATTGAAGCGAGTGAGGGGCAAATCGAAGTGCTGACGATTTTTTCTCCCGAGAATCTTGAAAAGATTATTCCAAACTTTGAGTACTTCAATTACCCAAACATGCTCGGGCGCGACATTGTTGCGGAAGATTCACTGCTCGAGCAATACAAAACAAAAATAAAAAGTGATGTATATCGAATCTGGCCAAAAGAAAAAGGATTGTTTCCAACGGACAATATCATGTGGATTGAGAAGATCGCATTCATTGATGTCTCCGGAGGATTTCCATCTGGAATCATTGTCGAAAATGAATCCATAGCAAAGTCGTTTACGATGTGGTTCAATGAGCTATGGAATGGATTAAAGAATACCCAACAAAAAACCATCGAGTGATAATTCGATGGTTTTTTGAACCGCGAGATCTTTCGACTGCGCTTTGCTTCGCTCAAGATACACAACTATACTTCCTCCATCTCCCCCCAATTCTCTCCCTTCTTTACTTCCACCTCAAGAGGCACTTCAAATGTTGCGACTCCTTCCATCATCTCTTTCAATCCTTTACACACGAGCTCCACGTCATCCTTATGAACCTCGAGCACAAGTTCATCGTGAACTTGTAACAAGATGTTTGCGCGCAACTGACTTTGTTTAAGCCAACCATCCACAGAAAGCATCGCCATCTTTACAATGTCCGCTTGTGTTCCTTGGATCGGCATGTTCTGTGCCATGCGTTCTGCCTGCGCAACGAGCATTTGCATACCAGATTCGATCTCAGGAAAATATCTTCGACGTCCGAAGTACGTTTGCACAAATCCATCGTCGTGCGCGTTCTTTTTCAGCGTATCGAGATATTCACGCACAGCGCTGTGAATAGTGAAATATTTTTCAATGAATGTTTTTGCTTCCGTCATACTGAGCCCTGTCCCGCGCGCGAGGGATCTTGGACCCATGCCGTACAAAACACCAAAGTTGATCGCCTTTGCCGCACGGCGTTGGTCCTTTGTCACTTCACTTTCCGGAACTTCGAGAATCTCAGAAGCTGTGCGTGTGTGAATGTCCGCGCCATGAGTAAACGCATCGATAAACGGTTTGTCTTTTGCAAGAATCGCAACGAGACGAAGCTCAATCTGCGAGTAGTCGGCGGAAACGAGCAGACAATCTTTTGCTGCAACAAACGCTTTACGAATTTCTCGACCGAGCTCTGTGCGGATCGGAATGTTCTGTAAGTTTGGATCGATCGATGAAAGACGGCCCGTTGCTGCGATCGTTTGATTGTACGTTGTATGAATACGTCCATCTTTCGCGACTTGTCGCGGAAGCGCTTCCACATACGTTGACTGCAACTTCGCGAGTTCACGATACTCCGAGATCATCGGCACAATTTCATGTTCGTCCATCAGCTTCTCGAGTTCGGACGCGGCCGTTGAGAATCCTGTTTTTGTTTTCTTGATGTGCTTCGTCGAAAGTCCAAGTGTCTCGAACAAAACGTGCGCAAGTTGCGATGGGGAATTAACGTTTACGTCTTCTCCTGCAATGTCACGAATCTTTTTTTCGAGCGCTGTAATGTTCTTTGCAAGTTCTTTCGAGAATGTTGCAAGCGCTTTTACATCAACCTCAATCCCTTTTTCTTCCATCTTGTACAAAACAGGAATGAGCGGCATTTCAATGTGATCATACACATGTTCTTGTTCCGTCTCATGCAATTTTTTACGAAGAACTTTTTCAAGCGCAGGCAAATATTGTGCGAGCTCCGCAAGTTTTTTGTAATCTTTTTCGCTCGTATAAGAAACAGAAAGTTCCGCATTCTTCACTCCGAGTTCTTCTTCGAGCACGGTTCCAATGTCGTACGATCTTGATCCTGCGTTCAAGAGGTACGAGGCAATCATGACGTCGAAAACTTCATTCGAAAATTTCCAATCAAGTGTGTGCATCAAAAACTTTTCATCATGCACCACCACTTTTTCCGTGCGCGAAATTTTTTTATGAAGAGCATCGAACAGTTGTTTCGATGGACTCATGACACACACCGTGTGCAATCCATCCGAGATCGCAAACGCTGCGTGCGTTGCGCCGAAAAGATCGGGAGTTTGTGTACCAAGGAGAATACCAATAGTTGAGTCTTTGATTTTTTTCAAAGCGGACTCGAGAGAGGGAAGATCACGCACGAGTTCAATTTTTTTTGTCATCTCGACTGAGGAGTTCGACGACGAACGGAGAGATCCCTCGGCTGCGCTGCGCTTCGCTCGGGAAGACACGGTAGAAGTAGAGCCACGCATATCATCAATCGGTGGTGCTTCCATCTCCGGTACCTCGATTGCAGTTGAGTATTTTCGAAGCAACGATCGAAACTCATACTTACGAAACAGTTCAAGAAGGGAATCAAGATTCGGTGATTGGTAAACCGTTTCATCAAGATGAAACTTAATCGGAACATCGCGAATGATTGTCACAAGCATCTTAGATTCTTCTGCAACCTTTTCTTTCCCTTCGAGTTTCTTTGCAAACTTGCTTGGCACCTCGCCTTTCTTGAGTGCCTCAAAGATTCCATCGACTGTCTCGAATTTCTGGATCAACTCGAGTGCGCCCTTCTCACCAATTCCAGCGATGCCGGCGATATTGTCGGACGTATCTCCGCGCAATGCTTTGTAATCAATCAGTTGCTCTGGTTTGAGTCCAACGCGCTCAACAACAGCCGCTTCGTCATATACTTTTGTTTCGCTCACACCCTTGATGAACGAGAGAACACTGACGTGATCATCCACAAGTTGCAGTGCATCCATATCACCCGTCACAATCACCACGTCCACATTTTGTTTTTTAACAATCTCCGCAACCGTTCCAATCACATCGTCCGCTTCATATCCAGGCGCGCTATAAGACGGAACATGATACGAGAGCAACAGTTCCTGAATCATTGGAATCTGCGCATACAATTCCGGTTCTTTTTTTGCGCGCGTTGCCTTGTAACTTTCAACCGCCTCATGGCGAAATGTTTTTCCGGGAAGATCCCAAGCAACACAAAGATAGTCCGGCTTGAAGCTATAACGAATTTTTTCCACAACATTCGTAAACCCGTAAACAGCATTTACGATCAAACCATCTTTTGTGGCGAGTGGAGGAACCGCATGCCATGCACGATGGAGAAGTGCGTTTCCGTCAAGAATATATAAGGTTTTGCAAGAAGTTTTCATGTACGCACAGTGTAGCAATAGGAACGCTTGAGGTACAGATTACAGATGGGGCATACGAATATACAGATAAGAGCAAAAAAACAGAAAGCATGTTCTGCTCTCTGTCTTCATCTGCATATCTGTATTTTTTATCTGTAATCTATACCTCAAACATTGCCCTTCTCTGCCTTGTCCCAGATCAGATCAAACAGTGTCTTATACGTCAGTGCCACATCACCACTTGCAAGAAGAATCATCGTATTCTCTTTTCGTGTTGTGATGAATGCAACTTGATCCGCGAAAATAATGACCGTTGATGGCAAACTGATATTCGCGGGAAGAAATCTGGATTCGCGCAATTCTTCTTTATCTTTCTCCACAATCTTCCGCGAGTCGCGATTATCTGGGATCAACTGTTTACTCAAGATTTTCTTTTCCATGCGTTCTGCAATCACACGCTTTACGATGTACGGCTCTTTCACATAATCAAGAAGACCCGTTCCGCTTGTAATCAATCGATATTCTTTCACTCCTGAATTAATGATAGCTTTCCACACGCGTTTGAATCCATCCGATCCTTCATAAAACGTGACGCCCGGACCTTCTTGAACAGAACCATGAATGGTCTGAAGGGCCGGAAGTGTTTTTGAAAAAAGCGCCGCGCGATCCTCAAGTTGTCGATTTAAGACATCTGGAAGTTCTGCAATATAAACCGTGGTACTTTTTTGTTTACCAACTTTAAACACTCCGTGATGCTCAAGTCTTTCCAAAATCGGATACAGCGTTGTGCGCGGAAGATCCGTTCTGCGAGACAACTCAAGGACTGTTGCTGTTCCAATTTCAAGCCCCGCAAGATAAACTTTGACTTCTTTCTCGTCAAGACCAAACGCCTCGAGTCCTTTAAGAATGTCAGATGTGTAGTTCATATGCATATATCTTATGATCTCATGCGATTTACACATAGTCAAAATGTTGTCGAAAAGGTCGACAATTATCAGATATATTCCTTGACTGATCGCTCTTTTTGCGATAAGAACAATGCGTTCGACGTAAAAGGAGGATGAAATGTCGAATATTTATGTGTTCGATCAAACGAGACGGAGAATTCTCTCACTAGCTCCCTATCTGCGAATGCCACTTGAACATGGTTCACTCATTGATCCAAACCTTCTCGTTTCGTCCGTACGCCAAGGATATCCTTGGGTTGGCTGGGGAATTGGAAAAGGTGTCACGCATTTGCGCAATGACATTTCCATCTTCGCTGTTCCCAAAGAACAAAAAAGTGGTTTGCACTCTCATCTGATTCAAGGTTTTCCAAACGTGGATCCGCCAGAACTTTGCTACAAACCAAATCACATTCACGGCTTCGATGGATTCATTCGTTGGATTTATCTGTCGCATCCACATGATGCAAAACAAGATGTTCTTGGAATCGATTGGGGGATTGGTCCGCGCCCAACAAGCGGGATTACAACATCCGTTTTATCTGTTGCGGTTCTTTGTCAAAACGTGATGCGTCATGGAATGTCCCCTAAAACGCGCGTTGCACTTTTAGATCCAAATCTCAGTGAAATTACGTTCAATCGATCCATGATCGAATCACATTGTTTGTTTACAGTTCAAGATTGGGCTCAAAGTGCTTCTTGTGTGTTTCATGTGCGTTCCTTATACTGCCCACGGTGTGGGCTGAAAACATTCTCATCTGCTTCTTATCGATTCTGTTATCGATGTGGCGCAGATCCCAACCTGGTTCACAAAGAGGTGTATCATGGTTAATCCATTGCGAAACGGTAGTCCGGATTACGGCGGATCATCTGCTCCGTACAGTCCACCAAGCCGTTCCTATCGTGACTCTCCCGTACAAAGAATCGCAAAGTCAGAACCTCGTCCGTTTCAAGACTTGCCCAGTCCCACACATGCTGTCAAAAAATATTGTGGAAACTGTTCCGCTGCACTTGAGGATAAATGGAATATCTGTCCCATGTGTGGAACGCCACCCATCGAACCAATAAAACGCGAGTCGCTCAAAGAGCGGGAATGCACTTGTGGCCGCACACTGCATGAAGATTTTCGCTTTTGTCCGAGCTGCTCACGGCCCGTAGATGAATCCTGGAAACAAAAACCAGCATGCAGGTGCGGGATCATCTATGTCATCAATGCAAAATTCTGCATTGGATGCGGCAGAGAAGTTGCGCTCATCACCGACACAACGACAAAACAGTCGCGTCGTAAACCCAAGTCATAGTTTCTCCTTCCTCACATCAAGTGAGGTTTTTTGTTGTCAAAAAAACAGACATCGTCTCTTTTTACTTTCTCTGTTTCAACTATGCTTCTTATGAAGCTCAACACATCAACCACAAAAGCTTCACGAGGGGTTCTCATGTTCCTTCAAACCGAGTCGCATCATCGTCCATTCTCTCGAACCCAACAGATTGCGAATCAGATTCGCAATAAGGAGCTGATGGCCATGTGTATCATTCGATTTGAAGCCGCACAGTGCAATCCGTCGATGGTTGAGCTTGCGCGTCGCTGCAAGCGCGCGCTCGCCGCCGATTTATCTCCAGAGTTTGAAGTCGTATTCATAGGACTTGAGGAGAAGTGCAACACACATCTCACCGAATGGCGCGCGCGTCATCACCTCCACACACTGGGAGACTGGGCACGCACACTGCACACGCTCCTCGCTCCAGGTTCAGACAACTGCCCGAACTGCGGACTCGCAACGTTTGCAAATCCAGAAACGATTCCGATCTTCTGCGAAGCGTGCGGAGCAAACCCGGGAACGGTGTTTGAAAATGCGGGCGGCGTGTTCTGCGATCGATCGACTTAAACTCGATCACCTGTCTCGCTGGATACTTCCGCGAGGCTTTTTATTTCACACACATGGATGCAAACAAAACTCGCCTCACAATCATCTTGGGAGGTTTTTCTTTTTCCCTAAAAAAAATCCCCGCAAGTAATTGCGAGGAAAGAGTCGGGCTAGGGAAGCGGGCGCGAAGTAAGTTGATGTGATGTAGCACGACTAATCATGTCTTCAAATTTCTGACCGAAGTTTGAGGAACGATCAAATCGCAAAAGCGTCGAGGTGTTGTGACGATCTGCCAAAACAAGATGACCATTCCATGCAATGCGCACAACAGGCGAGAGAATCTCTCCGCCAAGATCAGCAAGGCAAATGCCTTCACTCACACCAGGCCGAAGAACCAAATCATCTTTCTCAAAGCGAACCGTGATCGGCATGAGGCGAAAGGAGCCTTCTGAAAGCGTGAGGATCACCGTGTCAGGCGATCCGTCAACGACCGCGATGTCTTCAATGTTGTGAGCGATGCGCTGTTCAGACCACACCAGAACCGATTCAGGTTCTGACAAGAAATCCACAAGCGACTCCGCATCAATGGCATAGATGTCTTTTTGATCAAACGAAGCTGTGAGCAAGATGTTCTTGCCGACCACGGCATGACGCGATTCCACCACGCCTGCATATGGACTCGGCAGCATCTTGTACGTTCCGTCTCGACCCGCAATCTTTGCACACAACGTACGATCTTTCTCGCCTCCGATAAACAAAAGCGTATTTGAAAGATCATGCGAACGCTTGAGCAAATTCGTGCGATCGAAAAACGTGTTGAACAGAACATCCGTGATGTATTCCCCGAACGGATTCGTTGCGAAGGCACACCCGAAGTTCACGACCTGAACGCCATTATGAAATCCCGCGATCATGTTCGCGTAATCGAATTCATCTTGTAAAAGCGCATGCAAAATCGATTTATCGATCGACCCCGCGACGTCTGACATGTTGTGATCACCTTTGATCACGATCATGTGCGCCTCGATGTCTTCTTTTTTCAATCCGGGCACAGCGCCGTTTTGACCAAACACAACAATGTTGTGCGAATCCCACTCTTGGATAGCGGCATACGCCGCGATCGTTGCAAGTGGAGCACGCAAGGAGACAACATACCCACCATCCACACGGATAGGCGGACTCAAATGGAACGATTTTGAACGTAGCGACACTTCACCCATAAGGAACACTCCGCCGTCTTCATTTTGAAGACAGTTGGCTGAGTATAAAGAAAAAATTTAGTTCAGTCAATGGTTCTGCGAAAACAAAAAAAACGTTCCCACAAAAAAAACCCTCGGAAAACCGAGAGTTTTTTTGTGGGGCGGTCAACGGGAATTGAACCCGTAATAGAGGTACCACAAACCCCTGTGATAACCTTTTCACCATGACCGCCATGAAAGCTAACGGGACGATTATAATGGATCATTGAAAAATTGGCAACAGAAAACCAACCAACAAAAATGATCGCACATAACACAGCTTCGCATGTTGTCGAACTCTTCGACACCTCATATTTCCAATTTTCCCAAACAATTTATCATATTTCTATAACAAAGGTTTAATGATTCGACAGACACGTCGAATCCATTGACAAAAAGATAATCCTCCCTTAAGGTTTCGGATCTTTACTTCAGCTGGGAACAAGGTGTTGCCTGCTGAAATGAGGAATGAACCTCACTCGGAAGTACCTTCCATTTCACGAGGATATCATGGCAAAGCCAACTGGACCTGTTGATGTCTCACAAACACTCATGAACATACTCAATACAACGGGTAAATTCTATGGGGTACGAGGTTCCTTTGGAATCAATGATCCACGCATCGGTGGACACACAACGTGCCACACGCTCAAGTTTGGAAAACGTCTGATCATTTTTGACACTGGTTCTGGAATGATTGATATCGGCAACGAACTGATGAAACAATACCTCACGCCCGGTACAACAATCCGCGACGTAGACATGTTCTTAAATCGATACATGACGGCAAAGAGTCGCATTGAAGATCTTGGAAATGCCATGGTCGACAGCGGACTTTTGAATCTGGAAGAAGAATTGTATGTTGATATCATGTACTCCCATGTGCACATGGATCATCTCATGGGTCTTGCAGCATTCAAACCAATCTTTAGCCCAAAGACACACATCAACTTCTTTGGTGGCATGCATGATGGCATGACAATCGAAGAAGTTTCACAACGAAATGTTTTCGTCCATCCCATTTTTCCCGTCAAACATGAATGGCTCGCGTCAAAGCGAACCTACACAACCTTTAAACCAGAAGATGAATTTACGCTCGACTGTGATATTGGCGGAAAAATCGCTGTGAAAATTCTTCCCATGAATCATCCAAATCAATCCTATGGATACCGATTTGAATGGGCTGGAAATGTGGTTGCTGTCACACTCGACCATGAGCATGACCATGAATATGACAGAAATATTGTGGAGCTCTGGGACGGTGCAAGTATTGTTGTGACGGAGGCACAATACGATCAGGAGATGTACAAAACACGCAAAGGTTTTGGTCACATCACCGCCCGTGCAGCCGCTCGACATGCGCAGACCGCACAGCCAAAACTGATTTACACAACACATCACGATCCAGATGCAGACTTTGCTCTTGTCGAAGCGATCGCCCGAACAATTCAAGTCCGATCAGGTGTCGAAACGCGTTATGCCATGCAAAACATGACGTTCTAGTCTCTCAAACACATCCCACGGATGTGTTTTTTCTTTTGTGTACAACATGGGTAGATACGGATTACAGATAAATACAGATAGGGATGACGTATCTGAAAAACGCTTTCCGGAACCGAATATCTGCATCTGTATTTATCTGTAATCCGTATCTACTCAACAAAAAAACCTACTTGCGGGAAGTAGGTTAGAAAAGCTTAAGTGTTTCGAGTTCGCGCGCAATGTTTGCACGCGCCTGTGCTTCATAGCGCACACGAAAGTTCGCCGTCGAGAAGATGTATGCACGATCGAGAAACGACCGCATAACTTTGTGTCGACCAGGAATGTACAAGAGATTTGGAATTCGTTTGTACTCCGTACGAATCTGATGTGTATACGCTTCATATACATTCCACGGTTGTCCAAGGATCGACAGATCCACATCGACCATGATTTGCGCGTCGTTTTCACTTGGTGTCTCTGCGTGCTTAGTCGCACGAATGCAGACATCAGCCGTGAGTGCATGATTCATCACCCAACCGCGTGGTTCGATGAGATGATGAACCCTGTCCGCGCTCCGGTCTTCGTTATCTTTGTTTCCAATTTCGTAAAAGAGATCATGAAACCAGATGGCGAGTTCAACTCCGAGAGGATCATCGCATTCGGATCTGATCGACTCAAACTCCTGTAAACACGCCACAATGTGTGCGAGCGTGTGATACTTTCTGTGCGACTCTCCGTAACGTCGTAGGATTTCTTGAAATCCTATTTGTATCGCTACAACATCAAGATTCAAATCTTCGCACAAACGTTTCCATGCGAGCCACAGATCAATCTTACGTGTTTGCATCAAGTACCTCCTTGAATTTGGCGATGACGATCGGAAGAATTTTTGGCGAAACGAATTCCGCAACAAGCTCTTCCCAGTTGTCATATCCCATTGCACCCTT
>MGFD01000005.1:0-273 GCA_001791715.1 Candidatus Uhrbacteria bacterium RIFOXYB2_FULL_45_11
TTGTAATTTCAAAAATGGCTCAATGGCACCGAAATAATTTCCGATGTGCAGAATGCCGGTAGGTTGGAGGGCGGTGAGGACACGGGACATATGGCGATATAGGCGGGGTCCCCTGACCCCGCATGAATTGAATAGTCGCATTGTAACAGGGGATTGCGCGGTCGCAAAGGCCGGAAATAAAAATAGACACAAGATGTGTCTATCAGATGTCGGTCGGTGGAAGATCTTTCGCAATGTCCTTCCAGACATGCTTTGAGATAAATTCGAGCATTT
>MGFD01000005.1:374-10941 GCA_001791715.1 Candidatus Uhrbacteria bacterium RIFOXYB2_FULL_45_11
AGGCCTTTGTTGTCGCGTGGGCGCGGACGCATCTTAAATTGCAATTCGCGCGAAATTTTCTGGACACGTTTTCTCCATTCGTCTTTTAGGCGGTCTGGGATTTCTATCAATCTGTCGTCCGAAGGAATCGAAATGCTATGTTCACGAAGAAACTCGATTTTGTCTTGACGCTCATAATAGACACCTTGTTCGCCGTAACTGCGGCCATATTGGTGTGATTTTAGTTCAAACAACCATTCTTCTCTGAGTGCTACGGGAACATCATCGCCTTCGATGTGTCGTTTTTGCAAAAAAGCCTTTTTGATTTTTACAATTTTACGACGTTCTTTCAGAAGCAAGATGTACCAGCGATACACGGACCAGAAGGCCCCAATGAGAATATGGAGACAAACCCATTGCGCAATATCGTATGGATGTTCTTGGATGTAAGAGAGCGGGTTGATTCCATTTGAAAAGAACACAACCGACGCTGCACAAGCGAGCATGAGGGTCGCCCAGCCTGCCCAGATTTTTTCTACACATGCGATGAGGAAAAAAGAAACAAGCGCAGTGGTGATCCAGAAGGAATACGTTCCAAATAGGAAAAATCCAAGTAACATGATGCCTCCGTTGGGGTGAAAAGAACTGCGCGTTTCTTATCAAGGAAATGATGTTATGTCAAGACAAAACCCACTCATTTCTGAGTGGGTTTTCGGTCTTTCTAGCATCTCCTGCCTCTCCAGCCTTTTTCGTTAAACTTCAATAATGACTGGCAAAATCATTGGGCGGCGTTCTGTCTTTTTAAACAAGAACTTTCCGACTTCATCGCGAATTTGATCGCGGAGGTATTTTGGATCCAATTCTGAGCCAGGAGCTTTTTCTGTAACCAGTTTTTTGACTTCTTTGCGTGTTCCTTCAATGAGTTCAATGTGATCTTTCATGAAGATAAATCCGCGCGAAACAATATCTGGGTTCCCAACGAGCTTCCCCGTATGTTTTTCAACCTGAACGATGACAACCACCATTCCGTCTTCTGCCAATACTTGGCGATCGCGGAGCACAACTTGTGATACGTCTCCCACACCGAGTCCGTCAACAAAGACGTAATCGGTAGGGACTTTTTCATTGGTTAATTTTCCATGGTCTTTAGAAAATTCCATGATTTGTCCGTTATCCACCACGAAGACATTTTCTTCTTTCCAACCCATGGAGTACGCAACAGATGCGTTTTCACGGAGCAAGAAGTGGTTTCCTTCAATTGGGACGTAATATTTTGGTTTGAAGAGAGCAAGCATGAGCTTGATATCTTCTTTTTTGGCGTGACCTCCGGCATGAACATCCATCATCTTGTAGTTAATCACTTTGCATCCTTTGCGATACAACGTATCCATGAGACGCTGAACGGAGTTTTCGTTTCCTGGAATGACAGAGCTTGAGAAAATCACCGTATCAGATTTACGAATCTTGATGACGCGATGTTCGTTGTTTGCAATGCGGTTGAGCGCAGCTTTTTTCTCTCCCTGTGCGCCGGTACAGATAAGCACGAGCTTATTGTCTGCATAGGCATCCATTTGTTCTGGTTTGATGAGGGTAGACGCTTGGCATTTGATAAAACCAAGTTCTTTTGCAATCTCAATGTTTGTTTTCATGGAGTAGCCATCGATTGCTACTTTCTTTCCGAGCGACTCTGAGATTTCGATAATCTGTTTTACGCGCGCAAGAAGGGAAGCGAACGTTCCAATAATGATGCGTCCTTGTGCTTTTTCAATGACTGTACGCAATTCGTCTTCAATCACTTTTTCTGAGATCTGATGACCTGGAACGTTTGCATTTGTAGAGTCTCCCATCAAACAAAGCACGCCTTTCTTTCCGATCGCGGCGATCGTTTGAAAGTCTGCGTGTTCAGTCCCTGCAGGATGGAAGTCAAACTTCCAGTCGCCGGTGTGACAGACGGTTCCAACAGGTGTATCAATGACGATTCCGACAGAGTCTGGAATGTTGTGATTGATATGGAAGAAGGAAACGGTAAACGCTCCGAGTTTCAAGATGTCTGTGTTTTTTGTGACTTTCAAGTTAAGCGGGCGTGTGTGAAAATCTTCTTGGCGACGCTTAATGATTCCGGCACTCATTGGGAGTGCGTAAATCGGTGGGTTTCCAATGTTTGGAACGGTGTGCGGAATCGCTCCGATGTGGTCATAGTGACCGTGGGTGATGATCACGCCACGAACATTTTTTTCTTTGCCTTTTAAATACGTCATGTTTGGAATGATGTAATCCACCCCTGGCATGTTTTCTTCTGGAAATTGAAGTCCCATGTCTACAATAACGATGTCGTCTTTGTATTCAAGGAGTGTACAGTTGCGTCCGACTTCTTCACATCCACCAAGCACCATAATACGAAGCTTGTCTCCGCTTGATGTGGAATAGGTTTTCACGGAACTGACTTGTTGTGGAGTTTCTACAAAGCGTTTTGGCTGTGCGCGAAAAACGCGACCGCGGAATTTATTGTCTCCTGGCTTGTTGTTTCCTGGTTTTGGAGCAGGAGGTTTTGAGTTTGTTTGTACCATATATCTGTTATTAAGAAGTCGTTGAGTCGTTAAATTCATCCGTTGAGGAAACCTGTTTGAAAACAGAATGATCCCTTAACAGAACAACCTATCGACTCAGCGACATTTGTTTTTTGGTGTTAGTGATCAAAAAATACAAAAACAAAAAGAAGGTTTTTGATCAAAAAATATTCAATTGTAAAAGAACGGTTCTCCTCTTGTTATTTTTTTTACACGACGCACATGCGAACTTTTTGAGATGACCTCATGAAATGAGAACATCCGGAAAATGTCGCATGCAGACGTTGTCTCTATTGTACCGTGTTTCGTTTTGACCGACCACTCATCAAAAGACCAAGTTTTTGTGGTGCAGGTGGAGAGACTCGAACTCTCAAGCCCGTGAAGGCATAGGCTTCTGAGACCTACGCGTATACCAATTCCGCCACACCTGCACGAGGGGAAGTCAATTGTGACTCCCCGGGATTACTTCAATGTTTGTTTTGTCTTGATGTACCAATCTGTAATGTTTGCAAAACGATCTGATGGAATGCGTAATTGAGATGGGGGATTCAAATGAATCTTTTTTGGCTCGGCAAACGCGTACATGGATTGATAAAGAAAAACAGCTGGGACTTCTTTTACCAGAAGTGACTGAAATTGTCGAGTGAGCGTGTCTTTGTCAGCTTGTGTTTTTGCCGCGCGTGCGTCTACCAGAAGTTTGTCTATCGCTGTGTTTTGGTAATGAACAACATTGAATCCACCTTTCCCGATTTGGGAAGAATGCCAAAAGAAATAGGGGTCTGGGTTTGTTGCACCGTAATTTGCTGTAAGCAATAATTCAAAATCTTGCGTTGCGATCACCTCATTCATGAGTTGATTTGCATCAACGGTTTTTATGGTGATTCCGATTCCAAGAAGGTCAAGTTCATTTTTGATTTCTTCTGCAACACGAAGAAATTCTTCACTTGAAACGGTTGTAAGGGTAAATGTAAGATCTGGAATTTCTGGTGTTTCTGCATCTGATTCTTTTTTTGCAGGGGCTTTGTTTGAAACCTTACGTAATGTTGCACCAACCGGTTTTTGGAAACCTGCGGCGTCTAATGCAGATGCTGCCGCAGCCGGTTCAAACGCGATTCCTGCGAATGTGGGATCAAAGGCAGAAGAACCAGAGAAAATAGGTCCATTCAAAACCGTTGCGTGAGTACCGAGCGTTTCTGAAACGATTTTGTTCTTGTCTATTGCTTGGGCAATCGCAAGACGAATGGTTGAGTTTTTGAGAAGGGTGTTTTGTTGGTTGAAAAAGAGGGCGGTTCCACGCGGGATTGGGGAGTATGAAAGATCGACCCCATGATTATTTTCAACAACTCCTCGATGCTCAAATGCAATGTATCCGACACCCTCTACGTTTTTATTGGTGAGAGCTTGTGTGGCGGATTGTTCGTCTGAATAAAATTTGAAAATAATTCTCTCTATTTTTGGTTCCGTTCCGTAATAATGTGTGTTGCGTTTGAGCGTGTAAGAACGAATCGACCCTTTTTTGTCTTTGGTGAATTCTTGAAACGCATACGGTCCGCTTCCGATTGGTTGGAGGTTGAGCGAAGCAAGCGGAACGTTTTGTGCCAAAATATCAGACCAAAGGTTTTCTGGGAGAATTCCAATGGTCAGTTTGTTTGTAAATAAAAGATCTGCTTCTTTTAAGGTAAAGAGAACGGTTTGATCATCTACTTGTTCAACTTTTATCTGACGAAAATCCCCAGATAACGGGCTTCTGTAGTTGGGGTCTTGTAAAGCGGAATAGGTAAAAACAACGTCTCGTGCTTGCACACGTTCGCCGTCAGAGAATTTTGCGTTTTGTTTGATGCGGATTGTGTAACTCAACTGATCCTCACTCAAGACGACCGAATCGGCAAGATCATTGATGTATCCTTTTTCCGAATCCCACTTAATAAGTCCAGAATAAATCAAGGAAGCTAAATCTGCATCCGCATCATTTGTGGATGCGTAGAGGGGATTGATCAATCTTGGTGTTCCAATGAGAGCTTCTGTGTTTTCTCCGCCAATAGCCGGGAGTTCAATGCGATGTGCCAAAATATAAACTCCCGCAAGAAACACAACAGAAAGAACAACAAGAAGAAGAGACCCTGCAAACAGTTTTTTTTCTGGAATCGTCATGACGCTTGGGAGCTGTTCCCATTGTTTCCACGTTGGAAATTTACGAGGTTTTGTGACGGAAAGAACCTGGCGAAGGGCCAGGTTCTTTGTTGGATGTGCTTCCGGATTCTTTGAGGATTTAAAAAAACGGGTAAACGTAAAGATGTTGCGGAATTAAGAATGAATCCGCCTTTACAAAAGGATGCCGGCAAGAGATGCGCCAAAAAAGAGAATGGCGATCAAAATGGTGATTTGAAACAGTTTTTTTTCTGCTCCACGTTTTGTGCGGTAGACGTTTCCGCCTCCGCCAAACGCAGCTCCGATTCCGGATCCGCGTGATTGCAATAAAATAGAGACAATAAGGAGAACAGCGAGGACGACCTGTGTAATTTTGAGAATCAATGAGATGTTCATAGCACAAGCAGTTTATCAAAATGAAGCCCAATCGTCAACCGTTCGTAGGTTTTTCAACCATTTTTATCTCACATAGAATGATTCTATGATATACTTTCTGTATTCATTTGTCTTTTTATGCAAGAAGAAACGTCCATTCATAAGAAACGTAGTTGGATTGGAACGATTGTCACGCTCGTGATTCTTTTTTTACTCGGTTTATTTGTCTGGCGCGTTGTTTTTTTTACAACGCAAATCAGAAGTGGAAAACTGAATTTGTCTGATCTAAATTTTTCGCAAACCGTTTCAACCATTTCAAAACTCGCATCAGAGCCGACAAAAGATGAAGCGTTTGATGTGGTTCTAAAGAATCGACCCATGCTCGGAAACGCAAGTGCGCCCATAACGATTGTTGAGTTTGCAGATTTTGGGTGTCCATTTTCTCGCACATCAAGTTTTGTCATGCGTTCACTTGCCACGAAATATCCAAACCAATTTCAGTATATCTACAGAGATTTTCCTTTGATCGAATTACATCCACTTGCACAAAAGGCGTCTGAGGCGGCCGCATGTGCAAATGAACAAGGAAAGTTTTGGGAATATCATGACAAATTGTATCAAAATCAAGACGCTCTTGAAGACAGCTCTTTTGAACAGTTTGCGTATCAATTGAATTTAGATACAGGACGTTTCAAACAATGTTTTTCAACAAACAGGTACACAAAACAAGTTGAACAAGATTATCAAGACGGTTTAGCTGCCGGTGTACGTGGAACTCCAACGTTTTTTATAAACGGGAATCGTATTCCTGGATCTATTCCACAAGATGTTCTTGAAAATGTGATTGTTTCCGTGGGAGCACAGAACAAATAATTCGCGAGAGTATGCAACGTTTGAAAATCATTTTGACCATTCTCGTGTTTGTCATTGTGCCTTTTGTGCCAATGACCGTTTTAGCAGTAACGCCTGCTTCTTCAACTCCTGCTGCGTCTTCTCCGCCTGCACCAACGGAAAAAGCCTGTACGTCTGGTTGTTGGTGTACGTCAAAAGAAGGCGCAAAAAAACTCCCAACTTCTTTAGGAACGGACGCATGTTCGACTGCATGTAAAAAAGCGGGGGAGCGTATGGTGGCATGTGCTTTTAAGATTGATCAGCTCCCAGAAAGAAGTCCTTACTGTTTTACAAAAAGTATTTGTACAAAACAAAATGGTATTTTTGATACAAAACAAGCAGTAGATTGTATTCCTGGACAAAATTATTGTTTTCCAGATCCGGAAAAAGCAGAAAAAGTAAAATTAAACGTTGCCATCCCAAATCCTATTAATGCATCCAAGCCTCTTACAATTACCGGAAATATTGGTGAGTACATCAATGCGTTTTTTACATACATTGTTTATACAGGGATGGTAATTGCCATTGTGATGGTGATGGTTGGAGGGCTTCAATATACGCTCGGTGCGAGTTCTAAAGATGGTGTTTCTAAAGGAAAAAAACGTATAACAAATGGAGTAACGGGATTTGTTTTATTGCTTTGCGTGAATTTGATTGCTTCAACCGTGAATCCGTATTTGATTAAATTAAAGGTTCCTAAATTTCCAATGGTAAAACGGATCGATTTGGTCACGGCAACATCTTGCGAAACAATGGAAGCAGAATACATTCTGAAAGCAGTGGACGGCACAGATATCGCTGCCGATCAAAAAAAATGTGGAACATCCGCCACGATTGTTTCTAAAAAAGACGGCGGATCTGTGGCAGGAGCAACATCTTGTGATTACACAAAGTGTCCAGAGAAAGGGCAAGGATGTCTTGGGACAGGAGAGAACGCAAAGTGTCTTGCATGTGCAGAGGTAAAACCAGGAGCTCCAGGCATTCTTCCTTCAGAAGAGACATGTCAAAAACTTAAATTGCCAGATAGTAAAAAAACGATTGATGGAAAAGAATTTTCCGTCTTAAATTATTGTTCCTATACGCACGACACAGATGCGTTGTTCTCAAGTCCTGCATGGACCGCTTCAAAAAATGCGTTTCTCACAATTACTCCTGTTGGATGGGGGCTAACGGCATTGACTGCATATTTATCGGATTCAGGAACAGCTCAAAAAGAAGATATTGAACGTATTGTAGCGGGTACGTGTGGTTCTGTGTCGATCGACTGCTCAAAAATTAATAAGTGTGAGGATTACGACGATAAAGTATCGTTTACAACAGCATTCACAAGCGCAGAACTCGATGATATGCAGGAAGGAACGCTTGTGACAGGATCAATTTCTATTCATAGCGTATGTAAGGAGAATCCGTGTGCCGTCACAAAAGGAGGAAAAATTGGTACGAATTGTGATATTGAAGCATCAAATGTTCTTCAAACAAATTGCGTTTCATCAGCGGGTCAGCTTCAGGGGGCAAAAAACGGATGTGAAGGTATGTCATGTTCAAAGGGTGGAAATAAATGTGTGACGGATCCTGTAGGAAATCCAATATGCGCAGCGTGTGGTGATTTGGTAGACAATAATAAACTTGCAAAAGACGGCTCCGTTATTGTTCCAACACCTGCATTGTGTAATAAATACGATACCCCTTTTAATAGATGTATTTATACAACCGAAGCAGAAATGACGAGTTTTAAAGATAATAAATTCGGTTCTTGTGCAGAGGTTGCTATTGATTGTTCTACTATTGATAGTTGTGATGATTACGATGGTCTTGATGCAAAAAACGCTGTTGAGAGCGGTGAAGATCTGGAAGATCTGAATACGCTTGGTAACAAAACTGTATTAAAAACCGTTTGTGAAAGTAATCCGTGTGCTACACAAATAAAACATGCGTGTAAGTATGATGGTGGTTCCGATTGTGAAGATCCATAGGTAAGACCGCTTAAAAAGGAGCAGCCCTGGAGGCTTGCTCCTTTTTATTTTCCATGATAGAGTCGCAGACGATTTATAAGTGAAAGGCTTGAGAGGCAAGAGAGGCTGGAAAGGCTTGAAAGGTTTTGGAAAAATATTTTTCAAAACGTTTTCCTGTCACTTCTTTCTTCTCCGGCATCTCTCGTCTCTCCAGCCTCTCAAGCATCTCTCGCCTTTTTTCTATGCCTCAAGAATACATTTCCATTCGTGGTGCGCGCGTTCACAACCTCAAGAATATTGACGTGAACATTCCAAAAAATAAACTCGTTGTTATCACGGGACTTTCTGGATCCGGAAAATCTTCTCTCGCGTTTGATACGATCTACGCAGAAGGACAACGCCGCTACATGGAATCACTTTCGAGCTATGCTCGACAGTTTCTTGAACTCCAAGACAAACCAGATGTAGATGAGATGCTTGGACTTTCTCCAACCATCGCCATTGATCAAAAATCTTCTTCGCATAATCCGCGGTCAACCGTTGGAACCGTGACAGAGATTTATGATTTTTTGCGCGTGCTTTTTGCGCGTGCAGGACGCCCACACTGTCCAAAATGTGGTGCGATTGTACAAGAACAAACACTAGAACAGATGAGTAAGATTGTGGAAGGTTCTCTTGGAAAAGATGTGTTGTTATTGTTTGCGCCGGTTGTTCAAAAACAAAAAGGAGAACATAAACATGTTTTGCAGGCTGCATTGAATGCAGGATTCACACGTGTTCGTTACGACGGACTTGTGATTGATACAGACGAGGCAATCAACATGCGAAAAGACAAAAAGAAAGATCATGATTTGGACGTTCTTATTTTTGCGTTCCAAGGTGGACAATCCTACTCAAAAGATCACATCACACAAATGATGAAAAAAGCTCTTGAATATGGAAACGGATTCGTCACGATTGTGAATGATGAAACAGGGGATGAGCGTTCTTTTTCCCAAAGTTTCATGTGTGTGAACTGTGGATTGAATTTACCAAAACCAGAACCACGCTTGTTTTCGTTTAACTCTCCGTATGGAGCGTGTACAGAATGCACGGGGCTTGGAGAAAAGCTCGTTTTGGAGCCAGAGCTTGTGATTCCAAACGGCCGCCTTACGCTTGAGGAAGGAGCCATTCGTCCGTGGTCTAAAATTGCAGGAAATCAAACCAGTTATTTGCGCATGCTCGATCTTATCGGAAAGAAACATAAAATTCCGCTCGATGTTCCTGTTGAAAAAATTTCAAAAGCAAAAATGGACGTTATTTTATACGGAACCGGTTCCGAGTTGTATTCATTTGATGGTCAGGAAATTGTGTTTCCAGGTGTGCTCGCGCAGCTTGAACAAAAATATCGCGAAACAGATTCAGATTATGTTCGTTCAGAGCTTGAAGGGTACATGCGTCGCATGCTTTGTCCTGGATGTTCTGGAAAGCGTTTGCAACCAGCTGTTCTTGCAATCACGATCGCGGAAAAATCAATTGCTGACATCGTAAACATGCCAGTTGAGGATGTAAAATCATTTTTTGAGGGAATCTTGGGAAAGGGTGGAAAGGCTGTAAAAGGAAAGAAAGAGGAAAAACAAAATTTGATCAGTGGACTCTCGGGCGATGAATTGCTGGTTACGGAACGTGTTGGAAAAGAAGTGTGCGCACGTTTGGCACAACTTACAGAAGTTGGGCTCGGGTATCTGACGCTTGATCGTTCTGCGATGACGCTCTCCGGTGGAGAAGCACAACGTGTGCGTCTTGCTTCCCAGCTCGGTTCCGGACTCTCAGGAGTCATTTACATTCTCGACGAGCCATCTATCGGACTTCATCCGCGCGATAACGATCGTTTGATTCAAACGATTCGTCGTTTACAAGAGTTTGGAAATTCGGTGATTGTTGTGGAGCATGATGAAGCAATGATTCAAGCGGCCGATTATGTGTTTGATGTGGGTCCAGGTGCGGGAGAATACGGTGGAGAAATTGTGGCAGAAGGAACCGCGGCGCAAATTAAAAAGAATAAACATTCACTCACAGGACTGTATTTGTCTGGGGATCGTGTGATTCCTTTGCCAAAGAAATATCGTAAGGGAAATGGAAAGAGTATTGATATCGTTGGGGCAACCGCATTCAACTTGCAAAACGTAAACGTTTCCATTCCACTCGGAAAGCTTGTTTGTATCACGGGTGTGTCTGGTTCTGGAAAGTCCACGCTTATTCTCGACATCCTTGGGAAATCGTTATCGAAACATTTTTATCGCGCAAAAGAATATCCGGGAGCGCATAAGTCCATTAAAGGAATTGAACACATCGATAAAGTTGTTGCGGTGGATCAATCGCCAATTGGACGCACACCTCGTTCAAATCCTGCAACGTACACAGGAGTCTTTACCGCCATTCGTGATTTGTACACAGAAGTTCCAGAAGCAAAAATGCGAAATTTTGATGCGGGTAAATTCAGTTTCAATGTAAAAGGTGGTGGACGTTGTGAGACGTGTGCCGGAGACGGAGTGCGTCGCATTGAAATGCAATTCCTTCCCGATGTTTACGTGGAATGTACAGAATGTCGCGGAACACGTTACAACCAAGAGGTGCTCGAGGTTCACTACAAACAAAAAAATATCTCGGACATTT
>MGFD01000005.1:11127-15417 GCA_001791715.1 Candidatus Uhrbacteria bacterium RIFOXYB2_FULL_45_11
GCACCCTGTACATTCTCGACGAGCCAACAACAGGACTTCACTTTGAAGACATTAAGCGCCTTCTCGGTGTTCTTCACATGCTCGTAGATAAGGGGAATACGGTTGTGATCATTGAACACAACTTAGATGTTATTAAAGGAGCGGACTGGGTGGTTGACATGGGCCCAGATGGTGGTATTAAAGGAGGGAGATTGGTTGCAGAAGGAACTCCAAAGGATATCGTAAAAGTCAAAGAAAGCATCACAGGAAAGTATCTGAAAACTGTTCTCTCATAATCAAAAAAACGGGGCAAAAACCCCGTTTTTTGTGCAAAAATATTGACAAAATCGCATTTTTTTGCTAATGTTCGCCGTTAATTATAAAAAAGGAGAAAGGGAAAAGCAGAACGTAGAAAGGAGTTTGAAAACGATCATAGAATCTTTTCTGCCTTTTATCCTTTCTACTTTCTACTCTCTACTTCCCCCTATGTTGAAAAAAATTCTTATCGGTTCTCTCGTGATCGCCGCTGGTATTTCACCTATTCTCCCACGTGTTTTTGCGGACAATGCTTCTTGGAAGCCATTGCTTGCGGATCGTGTGTGGGATGAATCTACCTATCGCGTGGATCGTTTGACGTTTAATTCGGCTGTGAGCGATCCGATGAAACGCAATGGGATTGCATTTGTCTCAAATCCTTCCGCGCAATGTACGGATCTTGGAACATGCGACAAAATCGATGTCTCAATTTTGAAAGAGGGAAAAACACAGATACTGAATGCGGTGGATCAACAATTTTTGAATCCTTCTTTTGCCATGGCACAAAAAGGGAAGTTCCTGTTTTTTACGAAATCAGCCAATAAGAACTATTGGGTTGACGTTTGGTTCGTAGATCCAAACACAGGCGAAGTACATCCATTTACATCGCTTACACGCAAACCAAATGAATTAAGTTTCGTTTCGTTTTCAACTTCGGGTGATCGAATGTACTCATCTCTTTTGCAATCAAACACGGAGAGCAAAAAAGTGCAAAGTTCCATTGTGGCAAAATCAAAAGATGGAACGTATGAGGAACGAAATATTGCGTTCATGTTGAATGCGCCATGGCAACAGGTGATGGATGCTTATAATGATAAGCTTCTTGTGAAGTTTCAATTTTCCGGTGGAAACAAGCAGCTCTGGCTTATAAATCCAGCATCACAAGTCATGTCTGCGATTCCAAACACGTGGACAGATCCACATGCAGATATTTTGTTTCCACATTTTCTTTCAAACGGAACGGTTGTGTTTTTCCAGAACTATCGTTTGTACACGTATAATCCTGCAAATGATGCAGAGCCACAAACATCTGAAGGTGCTCTGTTAAGTTGGGATAGAGATGTGAATCAAAATGTGCAGATTGTTGGGGATCGAATGGTTTGGACAGATGTGAATCATGTACTCCATGCGGTGGGTCTTGAAGGCGCAATCGCAGGACTTCCTGCTGTAAAAGATGATTCGGTTCATCTTGAAAAAGACGCGGTGTATTTTGCCAATGCAAAAGGATCGTGGAAATATGATTTTGTTTCAGATGCGCTTACACAAACACCGTTTCTTGTAGCGGACGTTCAAAATGATGTCCGTGTTGGAACAGATGCACAAGGAAATATTTGGTATGAAAATACAGCTAATCAAAAACAGGTAAAACTTGGATACGGAACACGTCCTGTTTTGACAGATGATTCTCATGTGATCTGGAAAGGAAAAGATGGAGCGATTTATCAAGCAACCCTTTCCGTTCTGCTTTCGTTTCGCTCAACGGATAAAGTATTTGAAGGTGGGTTGATCCCTGGTCAACGTGTAAAAGCCGTTGGAGATCCTCGTGTGTACATGGTTGGAAATGATGGTGCCTTGCACTGGATTGTCTCTGAAACGGTTGCAAATACGATCTATGGATCCAAATGGAATAAAGGTATTACAGAAGTGTCTCCAACATTTTTGTGGCGTTATTCCAATGGAACCAACATTGAATCGAATCAATCTCTTAAAACGTTATAGGAAAAAAATAAGTCCCGCATAGCGGGACTTATTTTTTTTACTTCTTTCCTTTTTTCTTTTTGGTTGTTGTGTTGACGTAGGTTTCTTTCAATTTGCGCTTGAATCCGCTGTTTGCGTTTTGCAAGAAAGAAAGTTTTGCGCGGCGTACCTTTGCTGTTTTCACAAGTTCGATCTTGGAAACAACAGGGGAATTTACCGGGTAGATTTTTTCTACACCGAATCCGCCAGAACTGATTTTGCGAATAGTGAGTGTGCGGCTGAGGCCAGCTCCCTTGATCCCGAGGACAATTCCTTCAAAGATCTGGATACGTTCACGGACTTCTCCTTTTGGAGTGATGTCTTTGATACGTTCGTGGATGCGTACGGTTTGACCTGCACGTACTTCTGTTGTTTTTGTAGGGATGACTTCTACAGCCACGTCTTCTACAGGTGTTTCCACAGCAGCTTCGACGACTTCGTCTGCTGTTGCTTCAACAGGAGTTGTTTCTTCTGTTGTCATAGGATGAATAATCTCGTGTCGAGAGGACCACATCGCCTAAAAGGGCGATCAGTGTTCATGGATCACGTAGATCGAATGTGGCGAAATAATAGCGGATTAGGGGATTGGCGTCAAGTGAAAGGCTTGAAAGGCTTGAGAGGCTGGAGTGGCCGAAAAACAGGGTGGTGGCAGGCTTTAGCTTGCGTTTTTGAGGCGATCGAGAATGATTTTTGCTTTTTCATCGATTGTTAGGTTCGTTGTATCAAGAACCAGATCATAGTTCGATCGATCCAGGAAATCGACTCCGTAATACTTCTGGTATCGGCGAACGTCGGATGCCACACGATCGGCGATGAACTGTTTTACTTCCTCAACGGATCCATAGGCCTTTTCATCATCTCGCTCTCCCTTCTGTGATGCGTTATAGATGCGCTTTGCCCCAACATCCGGATCAACATCAAGAAAAACTTTGAACGAATTTGGAATGAAGTGCCATGACAATCGTCCATCGATCACAAATGATTCGCCAGACTCGCCAAGCTTTTTTTGATATTCGTCCACCTCTTTATCTGTGAACGCTTCTGTTTCTCCGAGTACGTTCAGTTCATCAATCGTCATCCCACGTTCTTCCGCCATCTTTCCACGAAGATTTCCAACCGAATACCACGGCACGCCGAGTATTTCGGAAAGCTGTTTGATGAGCGTGGTTTTTCCTGCGCCCGGAAGGCCGGTGATGGTGATGATCATAGGGGGGGGGAAGGCTAGAGAGGTTGGAGAAGCTAGAGAAGCTAGAGAGGCCGAAGGGGAATTATTTGCGAGGCAATGCATCAAGAACAGCTTTGAGTTCTTTTGGGAGTGCTACCTTAATCGTTTTCTTTTTTCCGTCGGCAAGATGGATTGTGAGTGAATTTGCGTGAAGGAATAATCGACCAAGATTTTTTTCTTTTGTGTGGCGCATGGATTTTTTGCGGTACAAGCGATCGCCAACAACCGGGTGATCGATCGCAAGAAAGTGAACGCGAATTTGGTGTGTGCGTCCTGTGTGAATTTTTACATCCACAAGAGTGGTATTTTTGAGTCGTTCCACAACATCCCATTCGGTGAGAGCTTCTTTTCCTTCTTGGTCTCCTGTGCGCGCAACCATGCGACCTTGTGATTTTGATCGTGCGATCGCGAATTTAATGACATCATGTTCTTTTGGGAGTTTTCCGTAGACAAGGGCGGTATATTTTTTTTCTACTTCGCGATCTTGAAATTGTTTTTTGAGGTTCTCAAACATTTTTTGTGTTTTTGCGACAACCATGACACCAGACACTTCTCGGTCAAGACGATGAACAATTCCCGGACGAAGGGGATTGTCGCCAACTTTTTTGATACCTTTATATTTTTTGACGAGCAAATCGGCAACACTTGGACGTACATCGATTTCATTTGTGCGGTGAACAATAAGTCCGGCTGGTTTGTTGATGACAAGAAGATCATCATCTTCATACAGAATGGGAATTTCGATTGTGCTTACTTCTTGTTTTGGAGGTTTGGTGGAAATTTTTGGATAGACAACAACATCGTTTGTTTGAACGGGTGTGTGTGGTTTTGGTTTTTTGTCATTGAGGGTGACTTCTCCAGATTTGATGAGAGCCTGAACTTTTTCACGGGAGATCTTTAAGACTTCGACCAAGATTTGATCGATGCGTCTTTTGTTTTGTGTTTCGTCTGCGATGAATTTGGGCATAGGGTTAGAGAATCGTCAGACGATCAATGATTCCGTAAAAAATAATTAAAATAGCTGCGGCGATTAA
>MGFD01000006.1:0-15367 GCA_001791715.1 Candidatus Uhrbacteria bacterium RIFOXYB2_FULL_45_11
CCACCACAATCACAAATCGTTTCCCGAGACGCGCGTGTTTTACGATCAGCTTCTTAAAATCTTGAAGAAATTTTGTGTCGATTCCTGTTTTTGGAACAACAAGCGAACCACCGACCGAGAGGATAAATATTTGGGACATAGGGAACGTTTGAGGTACAGATTACAGATGGCGACATACAGATATACAGATGTTCGTCCTCATGTTTCTTCTTATTTGTATATCTGTATTTTTTATCTGTAATCTGTACCTCAAAAATACTTAAAAACGCCAATAGGCGTTTTATGTTTTTGTTGATTGAATAAACCAGTTTGTAAGGAGACTCATAAGCCAAAGACCAATCGCGGCAAGAAGCGCGGGGAAAAATCCAGAAACCGTAAATCCTTTTACGATCGTGCCCGCAAGCAGAATCATGAGAGCGTTGATCACAAACGCAAAAAGTCCAAGCGTTAAAACAGTGACTGGCAACGTGAGGATAAACAAAATCGGACGAATAAGCGCGTTTGCGAGCCCAAGCACGAGTGCAGCAATGAGCGCATGATAAAACGTATCAATGTGAATTCCAGGAACAACGTTTGCGACAACGAGAAGAGCGAGTGCGTTTAAGATCCAACGAAGAAGAAGTTCCATATTGGGAAAAGATGTGTAGATACGGATTACAGATGAGTACAGATAGGGATGACGTATCTGACAAACGTTTTTCAAAACGCTTATCTACATCTGTATTCATCTGTAATCCGTATCTACAGTGGTTTATTAAGTTTCAAATTTCTTTTTAATCTCAACAACTTTGTTTTCCACTTCGGATAATTTTTCTTTAAGCAAAGACGCAAGCTCAAGTCCACGCTCAAATTGCTTGAGCCCCTTATCAAGGTCCAAGTGCTCTTCTGAATCAAACCACTGAGTGATTTTTTCGAGTTCTTCAAAAGACTTCGCAAAGTCTACAGATGTTTGTTTTTTGGTCATAGGGGAAGGTTTGAAATGTCTGAAAGGTCGGAAATGTTTGAAAGGTTATTCGGAGGACTGCTGAGATTTTCGAAGACGCTTGAGAAGATAATCTGCTTTGGAACGCATATCCTCAAGAATCTGATAAGATTCTTGATCTAGATAACCAATTGAAAAAGAAAATTCCAAAAGATGCGCAGATTCTTTTGAAGAACCTTCTGCAATGTTTAAGTAACGAACAAAATCTTTAGGAGATAATTTCGCCTGTCCTTCAACAATATTTGTTGAGATAGAAAGAGCCGCACGCCTTAGTTGAGATGTAAGACCATATACTTCATGCTTTGGAAACAAAATAGTTTTTCGATATACCTCAATCGCAAATGCATTCGCTTCCTTCCATGCTAACAATTGATGATACGGTTGTTCATTCATAATCGTCACCTTTCAAACCTTTCCGACCTTTCCGACCTTTCCGACCTTTCCGACCTTTCCGACCTTTCAGACCAACTTCTGTTTCCCCTTTCCATTTACGCGTAAAACTTCTGCATCAACTGAACCTGTGCCCAATTGTATCCCAATTTCTTTGCCGATCGCAAGCGTGCCTGCTTCTCGAACGACCGCGCCATCGACGTGTACAATGGCGTATCCGCGTGCGAGGATACGCGTTGGATCTACTTGTCGTAACATTCTTGCGGACGACTCGATCGAATCTCGCAATGTTGGCAACCACCCCTCAACACGATCATGCAGACGTGTGCGCATTGCAAGAAGACGTTCGCGTTCGCGCTCGAGGATGTGACCAACGCGCGTCGCAATCTTGTCTGCGACCGTACGATATTCATCCATGACGAATTGTAATCGTTGTTCATTGTGTGTGAGCATCATGTCGAGTTCGTATTTTACATCTGCACGCGACGGAACAACGCGCTCTGCCGCATTTGAAGGCGTACTCGCGCGTACGTCCGCCACATAATCCGCGAGCGATTCATCACGCTCATGCCCAACAGCCACAACGACCGGAATAACAGATTGATACACTGCACGCGCAACCTGTTCATCATTAAACGCATGCAAATCTTCAAGTCCTCCTCCGCCGCGCGTCAGCACGATCGCATCGGGTCGCTCTTCGACCGCAAGCGTATTGAAATAACGAAACGCTCCCAGAATCTCACCAACTGCCTCGCGTCCTTGTACATGTACATGCGCGTGTTCAATCTCAATCCCTCCCCATCGATTATTTACGATGCGCAGAAAATCTCCATATGCAGCAGCGTCTCGTGAGGTAATGAGTCCGATCTTTTTTGGGAATCTTGGTAATGTTCGTTTGCGAGAAACATCAAATAATCCTTCCGTCTCTAATTTTTTCTTTAACAAATCATACGCACGTTTCAGTGCACCCTCCCCAATCGGTTCAATGGATTGCACATTCAGTTTCAATGTTCCGAATCGTTCGTACATCTTTGGAAATCCTTTGACGTGTACACGCATTCCATCTTCAATCGGCGTTCCAATCTGCCACACGGTCGCAAAACATTTGAGCACGGCCTCTGCTTTTTCATCTTTCAAATCAAAACTCACCCATTTTTGTTGGGCAACACGATAGTCTGATACTTCCCCTTCGATAAGAATTTCATTCGAAGGAACACGATCATGAAGAACGTTATTGAGAAGTGCAAGATAATCCCCGACGTGTAAAACAGTTGGTTCCATGTATGCTACGTTACAGAAAAATAAAACGGCTGAAACCAATAAACAAGTCCGGCCATGGTGACACCGAGCAGCATGTGGGACACAAGTGTTTCAAGCCAGATGAGTGATCCTTCACGCCGACCAAAAAATCCCATTTGTAAAAGCGGATACAACACGAGCCCCACAAATACCCAACTCAAAAATCCGTAAACCGCAAAAGATAAAAATGTATACGGCCGATGCGTTACAAACAACCATCCTTGTTCCACAAATAAAATATACACAACCCCAAACAACATCCCAATAAGAAGGTGCAACAAAAGTCCGACCCAAAACGCTTCTTCTTTTTTGAGCGTATATCCAAAAATTGTTTTAACCACAACAACCGGTGGAGTTACAACCATCGCCCCTCGTTCAATTACTTCAAGAACGATTGCAGGGATCGCATACGTAAACGCAATCAGTCCCCCAAGCGCTGCACCAAGAATGAAATCCATATTATTTTTGCGGATGTAAAATAATAACTAGTTTTTTGCCTTCCAAAATATCCGCTTCTCCATTCCAATCATGGATCGCATTCATGATTGTATCGAATGAATATAAAAAGGCATTTCCGCGCTTTGTTCCAGGATCGTTCACAATGAACTGATTATTTTTTGTGTATCCGCGAATAACGGCCATGTGATACAGGGGGCCTGGTGGAGTAAAGTATGGATTTTTTAAGACGCGTCCGGCGGCAGGAAAAATAATCGGTTGTCCTTTATCTAATCGCGCTTTTAATTGCGCAACGGTAGGATTTTCCAAAATCTCCGCCTTTAATCCATACATCTTTTCTGCAAACAAAACTGTTTCTGCCACCGTTGTATCAATGTTATATCCAAACAATTCGTCTTCGAGTGCAACCATGGCAAGAATTTCTTTGATGGCGATATTTGTATCAATAACACTTGGACCGTTCGCATAATATTCTTTTACCATCAAGACAGATGCTTCTTCACACGCATCTTGATACGGTTGACCCCAATCTCCTACCGGAGCTTGAACCGTAAACGGAACCGCAAGATTCATTTCTGCCGCACGGATGGAAGGTGCCGTACTTGGTTTTGGTTGAGTCACAGCCTTTGTTGTCGCAGGTGTGGGAACTGTTTTTGCGTTTATTTCTTCCACTTCTTGATAGGTTATTGGTGCGGGAAGTTTTGGAGCCGATTGTCCGCGCATTGCATCCAACACACGCACCGCAACAATCCCAAAAACAAGAACAAGTACGGCAACGATGATGAGATGTTTCTTTTGCATATCTTAAGATGCGTGCTTTACCAACCAATCTTTTAATTTCCACGTGGCTTTTACGTCATCTTCATTGTATTCCATAATCTTTTGAAGGAGTTTTGGACTCTTTGCGGTGAGCCACTCTTCAAACCACAAAACCGAGTTTGCCCCAGACGCATCATCGGCACGCCAGTGAAATCCGATATAGCTTGCGAGATCTTTAAGCGAATAAAACGACAATGGAAAAATAATCGCAGGACGAATGAGTTCAATGAGGTCAATCATGTTGCGATCAAGGGCTTCTTGAACGATCTCTGAAATACCGTAGCGTGAAGCAAAACGTCTGACAACTTCTTGTTCAAAGAATCCATAATGATAAATTGGCGCTTCAAGATGCTGCGCAATAAAATCACAAAACTCGAGCCACATGTTTGACTCCTGTGCAGCCGATTCTGCCATGAACGCGTGATAGCTCTCTTTTCCGTTTTCGATTTTGAGCACACCAAACAAATAATCGAAATCCCGAAGTGGATCTGATTCGATATCAAAATACAGTTCGATGTTTGCTTTTGGAAGTCGAATGGGTTTGCGGATGAAATGTTTTTTGTGCGTAATCGCAAGCGCTTGATCGTGCATGATCTCAAGGCGCGACACACTCACGTTTGGAACGCGTCGTTCCAGTTCTGAACGCGTAAGTTTTGCGAGTTCTGAAATGGTGTTGATGTTTGATGTGTGAAGCGCCGCAACTTCTTCTCTCCACACGCGATTCAAAAGCGACAAATCATCACACACCTCAGACTCTCCTCTGCATTCTGAAAACCAGGGGGATTGTTTGCATCCTGTTGTGACAAAGTGTGCGGGCTTTTTTCCAGCAATGATTTTTTCAATTTCCATCAAGTTCAAATGAAATTGTGCTTCCATTTCTTCAATAGGATAAGACAAAACGGTTTTGTCTGGTGTAATGACGTATCCGTTTACGGGTTTTACTTCTTGAATTTTTGAGAGAAGCTCCGCATAAAAACATCCTTGAAACTTAAACTCGTCACGGAGATACCGCGATCGTTTAATATCTGCCGCAACGTAATAATGATTCCCAAGTCTTGAGACACCCTCGACCTTCTCAAGAATGTCTGGATGCCCAACCCAGTGTCTGTCTACGAGCACTCCATGAAAAATCACCTGACGCCCTTCTGCCATAAACGCGAGCGTCTGACGAAACGCTTCATCTGGATCTTCTGCTGTGACTTCTGCAATATCTTCTCTGTCCGAAATAACATCACGCTGATACGATTCGATCATCCCATCGTCAATCAACCGTTCCATGAGCGGATGATGCGGTTTTTTATGCTCGCTGTGCACCTCAAAATAGACCCAATGAGGGCATTTCACGTATTGATAAAAGGTTTTCTCTGTGATTTTGTGAAACATGTAAAGTCAGTATACCATTTTTTTTCGGCTTCCGTTATACTCTCAAAGGTTCTTTTGACGGAGGTTACATGCCAGACGATGGTCTATCCGGCTCCAAAAACGCTTGTCTTGAACCTGTGATTCCCCCACCCCCTTTGCGTCTTGTCATTGAAATGACAGACCTGACAGAGATACGCTTCGCACATTTCTTAAGCGCAGAATCGTTCACACTCACCTTTCTTGATTTGCCTGATGCCCTGCAAAACAGAATGCGTCCCATTTTGCGCAGCATGCAGCAGCAACGCGTTGAACGCATTGATTACAATTCTGGTCGCAAAGAACAAGCCCTTGCGAACCACCTTCCATTCAACCTACGTTTTCTCCGCGAAGACGAAGATTTCGAGGAGTTGTTTTCTCTGATCCTTTGGTGGATCAAACGCGATCAACGCAAGTTCAGATGTGGTCTCGACTCTTTTCACGGAACACAACCACACAAAACATGGACATGCGAATGTGGAGCCGTGGTCAGCGTTGAAAAAGAATTCGTCGAAACCTGCAACAACTCAAGCTGTCCTTCCTGGACAAAATACCGATTGTGCACCGGAAAAAGCCCAAGAAAACTCCAACGCCTCGCCTGATCTCTGTGATCAGGTTTTTTGTTTTATTTATGGGTAAGTTATCCAACTTATTTCGCGTTTTTATCCACACAAGAACTATTGACAACACCTCTTTTTTCTGATGAACTATCTTTATAAGAACTCCCTGATCAATCATCTGGGAGTTCTATTTTTTAAATTCTATGTCGAAATTTGATTCGTGGAATATTCTCAAAAAACAAATTGATTCTGAAACAAACCCACCAAATCTCTTCCCAAAAGAAGGCGAGATCTGGATGAGCTATCTTGGAAAAAATATTGGGTTCGAGCAAAACGGAGGCGGAGATTCTTTCTCAAGGCCGGTCGTTATTGTTAAAAAATTTAATAATCAGATGTTTTGGTCGATTCCGCTCTCGACAAAACAAAAACGATTAGATTTCTATTTCAATTACATTGATCCAAACATGCAACATGTTTCGGCAATCCTCGCACAAATGAAACTTATCAGTGTCAAAAGACTCAAACGCAAACTTTATGAAATGAACCCAAATCAACTTATTAAAATGAAACAACAATTAAAGTCATTCTTATAAATCGAAACCCCGCCTTTTTGAGGCGGGGTTTCTCGGAGCCTTTCGGCACTTTGTAAAATAAGTTTATCAATTCTTACGAGAATGTCAAGGGGTATACTTCGCTGGCTCGTACACATTGCGGGCGTTCCAAATCAGAAATCCGGATCCTCCCGCATCACGCACCGCTTTTATTTGCGCTTCGATCATCGCCCCTGTATAAACGGCGCCAATATCAAAATCTTGAATCCAAGGACGGAATTGTTTTCGAACACTCATGTCTTTTTCTTTCCAAGCTTTTTGTTCTGTTTCTATTGGAGGAACTTTAACCTCATTGCCGTCCGCGTCTTTACTCGATGTGCCCGTCAAAGCCGGATTCAACAGTTCTGCCCCATGATCGAGCGAGATTTTAATCACCTCATACGGATGAACCGCCGGATTTACGAATCCCTGAAATCCATTTGCGTAATGTGATGGATACACCATCGGAGAAACGAAATCTGTGTACGGAGTGACGTCTTCCAATCGTTGACCAATTCCGAGGCCGTCGTTTGCCATGCACACAAGACCAAACAGATCGAACGAAACAGGAATTTTTTCTGCTCTCAGTGGATCACCCACGGCGGCAAAAAATCGTTTCATGGCATCCACTTTTAACTCTGTTTTTTGATACATTGGGTACACAATGGAAGAGATTTTTCCGTCTGAGGCAAATCGGACATAATCAAATTGAACTTCATCGAATCCACGTGCGTATGCTTCTCGCGCGAGCGCAAGTGAATAAAACACAAGCACTGGAGACGATGGATCTGCCCAAGCAGAACCTGTTTTATCACGCCAAAGCGATCCTCCCGGAAATGTGAGGGCGGATGTTGGATGCGCGCTTGCAAACGCACTGTCACGCATCACGGCAATACGTGCAATACGATAGATCTTGTCATCCGCAAGCTTTTTTAAAAGCGCATCCAAATCTTGGATTGCTGGTTTTTTCATGACGTATGGCGTGAGCGACGCGTCGTTTGGAGCAAAAGCGAGTTGTCCATTATCCATTTTCAAATCGATTACCACCGCATTCAGCCCTGTCTTTTTCATGTACGTTATCAATTCGTCTGCGCGTTTTGTTGCGGCCGTAAATGCGGTCCAATAGATTCCGCGGACTTCTTCTGGGAGAGGAACACGAACAATCGCTGCAGGCTCTGTTTCAACAGGTTCTGATACGGACGCATCCAAAGGAACACTCTCTTTTTGCGATGGAAAAGTCTGAACAGAGGTCTGTGCAACACGCACTCGATTTGACTGAACAATTCCAACAGAGATCAATAACACGCTCACAATCACCACACAAAGTGTTGAGATCAGGACAAATTTTCTTGAGATAAAAATTGGAGTCTCCATATGTGTCCAGTATAGCACTTTTCTACAAACAAAAATCCACCCCGCTAAAGCGAGGTGGATGTATTTTTATTTTTTGTCTTCAACGGTTACTTTTGTCATTTTGTCTCCTACTTTGATTTTGTCGACGACATCCAATCCAGATGTTACACGACCAAAGATGCTGTATGCCTTTGGTAATGGAGCATCTGCAAGCATGATGAAAAATTGAGAGCCGTTTGTTGCAGGGCCTGCGTTTGCCATCGCAACAATTCCGCGTTGATACGTATATTTGTCTGCGAGTTCATCTGCAAATTTATATCCAGGACCTCCGGTTCCGTTTCCGCTTGGGTCTCCACCCTGAATAACGAAGCCTTCTTCACGACGGTGAAATGTAAGTCCGTTGTAGTACCCACCTTCTGTGAGATACACAAAGTTTGAAACCGTAAGTGGAGCTGTGTCTGCAAAAAGTTCAAAAACGATGTCTCCTTTTTCTGTTGAAAGA
This sequence comes from Candidatus Uhrbacteria bacterium RIFOXYB2_FULL_45_11, assembly GCA_001791715.1. GTDB lineage: Bacteria > Patescibacteriota > Patescibacteriia > UBA9934 > GWF2-40-263 > XYB2-FULL-45-11. The sequence goes on from MGFD01000006.1 coordinate 8,350, forward strand.
CGGATTTGTTTTTTAGCGATTTGATTGTCTGAGAGTTTTCCAGGGAAAGTCCATGTCATAGGTTTTGATATTTCCGGAACAGATGTTGGCACTGTTGTGTCCGGTGAAGATACAGGTGCGGTCTGCTCAGCCGGTTTTTGATCAGGATAATTAAATGTGACATCAGATGATGCATCCTGTGATTTAACACATCCAGATCCAACGAGCAAGAGAAGAGCGAGCGACAAAAAAAGAGAAAGACGTTTCATAGGAAACCTGTGTAGATACGGATTACAGATGAATACAGATGACGATTACCGGGTGGTAAAATCAGGAACAGCCTGTGCGATTGGCGCAACAAATGAACTGAGCTTGCTTACATCAATCGTTCCGACTTGGATAAGAACAGATACGGAAAGCAACATGATGAGCACAGAAAAAAGCGTCACGAGCTTGGTCATGGAAAACGGAATATGTTCACAATTTGTGCAACGATGCACAATGATATATTCCTTTGAAGCCTCATAAGGAAGCTTCAAAGATTCTTTTGGATCCAACGTGACCTCTTCTACAACAATCACTTCTGGTTTTTTAGAACTTTTTTTTGCTCCAGCTTTTTTTGCGACTGGTTTTTTTGTTTTCTTTGTTGTTGTGAGCATTGGTTCAAATGCAAGAGCTGGAATCACAGACAGTGGTGCGACACGCGTTTTTTGAACAGGTTTTTTTGTTGTCGCCGCTTTTTTGATAGCCATAGATTTCCTCCTTAGAGAAAGAACTTAAAATGTACGAAGATTATAACAAACTTTTTTGAAAGACGAAATAGTTTTTTAAAAAATTGTCCCCAGACCAATCATTAATACTTGATGAATTGGAACAGTTGCACTTGCGACTTCTTTTTTTTCATCGATCGTTGTTGGAATAGATGTCCAAGATAATGTTTTTGTATCGAAAACAATAAACGTAAGAAGATGCGGCGGAGCGGACCGTAATTCTTTTGGAATACGATAACGAATCACCGACTCATTCAGAATTCCTCCATCTCTTACAGATAATTCATATACGGGACTACGCATGCGCGGAATAGATTGTTCTACGTTTGTGAGACGCAAAATATGCAATGCCGTTGCTTCATAAGAAACCCCTTCTGCACGCAACGCACGGTCTGAAGACACGCCAATCACCTGTTCCGGAGCACGTGCAAACACAACAAAAAAACTTGCGGCAAATAATCCGAATAAAATAGGAATCAAAAATGATTCCGCGCTTTTTTTTGTTTTAAGAACGCTCCGTACCATAGTGCGTTTATTTTAGCACAAAAAGGTAATCGTGTTTTCAGGATGAAAATTTATGTGGAAACTTTTGAACAAAATACTCAGCATTAACGAATGCTGAGTATTTTTCTATTGTGACACCGTTATTTTAGAGTGCTCAAAAGATTCAAAGTATCTTCGCTGGTGATTATCGTATTGGGAAACCAAACTCCATCAATATTTTCTGGGACGGGTTCATTGCTTTCTACCGTTCCAAATACAATTTCGTAGGTATTATTTTTATAGACAAGGTGATAACACGCAACTGCAGGCGCGCAGAAGTTTTCGTAAATCTTTCCGCCAGAAGAAGTTTCTCTTAAAAACACATCACTATCATCAATTGCACGGTCTATAATGAAAGCTTTCATGGGCAAGATGACATCATATTTCGGATCAGGAACCTCAATTTTTGCAACTTCCCATTTACTGATCTTATTTTGTTCTGTAACAATTTCTTTTAAATTCCAGTCTTCTGGCAGGGCAAAAGAAAGCCCGGCAATATCTAAACTCTCAGGAGAAGAAACTGACAATTCGCCTACTTGATTTCTTTGAAAGAGATAAACACCACCGACAAGAACGATCATTATAATGACAACGATGACGATTAGCCAAGAAAGTATTTTTTTCATAGAGAAGGTTTATTTCTGAATGTATTATAAATGAATGAATTAAATAACAGAAGTTTCATTTTACTTAACTCATTCTTATAAAAATCACCCCACCTTAACGGCAGGGTGATTTTATACCTCCCACGGAAATCCTTCTCTTCCAAAACTTCCGTACACAGCGGCGGATTGATAAATGGGCTTACGTAAATCTAATCGTTCTACAATCGCCTCCGGGCGGAAATCGAATTGTTGTTTGATGAGATTTGTGAAATCTGTTTTTGTTCCTCTGGATTTTTCTCCCATGCCAACCACATGCAAATGAATCGGCTCGGATCTGCCGAGTGTATACACAACTTGCACCATTGCGGATTGAACGAGGTCTTGATCGACCAAGTAACGTGCAGCCATGCGTGCCATGTATGCGCCGGATCGTTCCGCGCGCAATGGATCTTTTCCGATCATGACGGCATCACCATGTGGAATGAGCCCACCATACGTATCGACATGAACTTTGTGTCCACTCACTCCGGAGTCGGATCGGAAACACGCATCTGTAAATGCACCAATTGGATTGATAAAAATCTGAATGCCCTCACCAAGAATTGGAATGACCACACGATCCAAGATCGCGGTTTTTACTTCTTGATCTTTAATATTCAAATGATGCGATGCGAGAATCGTTACACCGACCACTTTATCTTTTTCCGTCATGAGCTGAATTTTTCCATCTGGTCGAAGCCAAGAGAACGCCGGATCCATTTTACGCAAATCATCGATGCGACGCGCAATGTTATGCGCAAATACAAGTCCGCGAGGAAGACGCTCACGTGTTTCATTTGTTGCGTATCCGTTTATGACAATCGTATCTTGTGCGCCACTTTGTACACGTTTCATTTCCGGTGATTGTTCTTCAATGTTTGTGAAAACTTCAATCTCGTCTGTGTATCCAATTTCTGCATACACTTTTTTTGCAATGAACCCAACATCAAAATCCGCCGTTGATGTCACCTCTCCGCCAATCATGAGCATCCCATGTGATCCCATCACATTCACATCCACACGAGCTTCCGGATCACGACGAAGATATTCATCCAAAACAGCGTCCGCGATTTGATCGCAAACTTTATCGGACTGGCCTTGAAGGGTGGATTCAACCGTCTTTCGCATAACGAGGAGAAGGATAGCAAAAGCCAATGAAAGTGAACAGAGAAAAACACGGCCTTTTAGACAAGTGCGAAGTGAATGAATCATTTATTCCGTACAAAGAGATGAGGGTGGATCTTTTTAGAAGCAATTAGTAGCTTCGTGTTCATGAAACACGAAGCTACTACGTCATTATTTCGGATACCCAACCACTGCATCACTCAATCTTTTTGCTTCAAAATCCTCATTATCGCACTAATATCCCCTCTCCCCCTTCATTGAATGCAGCCCACCAAAAAGTTATCCACATCCAACTCTTGCGTTCGGTTTTTGTTCGGTCTAGAATACGAACATAACACGAACGACTAATCGTTCATATGCACGGGAGGCTCATGAGCCTCCCCTACAAATATTATGGGAAATTTAACAAAAAAACAGAACGATGTTCTGCAATTCATCAAAGACCACATCCGCGATTGCGGATACGCCCCGTCTTATAGAGAAATCGGAGAACACTTCAAGCTCTCCTCTTCCGCAACCGTCCACGGACACATCCAGAGTCTTGTTGATAAAGGCGTGATCCGCATCGGAGAGGAAGGCGAGGCCAGATCCATTGAACTCGTTCCCCAAGCAGAACCTATCCACAGGAGCTTCCGACTTTCGGCAGATGTCGTGAATTTGCCAATGATGGGGCTCATTGCCGCCGGTCAACCTATCGAGGCGATCACAGATAACGAGACAATGGCAGTTCCCGCAAGCTTTGTCCTAGATGGCGCAAACTCGTACGTTCTCAAGATCAAAGGTCAATCCATGATTGAAGACGGGATCTTAGACGGAGACTTTGTGGTCATTGAACGAAACCCTTCCCCACGCAATGGAGAAGTCGTCGTAGCTCTTCTTGATAACGCGTTTGCAACACTTAAACGTTTTTATCGTGAGCCGTCTCGCATTCGTCTTCAGCCAGCAAACAAAACCATGGATCCCATCTACGTACAAGACTGCATTATTCAGGGAGTCGTACGTGCCGTAATTCGAAAATTCCAACCCGTGTAAAATTTGTACACGAAATCAATCCATTTCACCCACGCTTGTTTTTTGTTGCCAAATTCCCTCCTCAACCTTTCAGACCTTTCCAACCTTTCTAACCTTTCCCCCTATGCCTACATATTCTCTTGGCTACCGTGAACCTGCGTATGTTTCCATTGCACGTCGTTATAAGACCGCTCCAAAAAAACGACTTTCTATTTTTGCTTCCGTAAGCGGTCGCCGCATGAAAAAAATTCTCCGACGACACGTGTTTAAATCGCTCAATCGCAAATTTTTCTAAATTCATCACATTTATGCACAATATTCTTCATGATTCCGTTGATGTTCTCGCAACGTTTGCCGATCGCCGAGTCCGCCCACTTCACATGCGATGGAACGACCGAAACTACACCATTAAAAATGTAAACCTTGTGCACACCGCACGCGAGGGCCAGAAAAAAATCTTTTACTTTTCTGTCTCGGACATTGCCAACTATTTTAAATTACGACTCGACAGCGAAACGCTCGAGTGGCACTTAGTGGAAGTCTACAGTTCCTAAATTCAAACACGCCCTTTTGGGGGCGTGTTTCGATAATCTATACGGTTGTTCCAGCAAGCGAAAGGCGAAAATCTGTAAATCGATCTTCGAGTGTGCCTTTTGTAACCATTTTTGCGTTCACGGAACGCATCTCTTGTTTTATGTCGGAAACATCTTGTTGTAAGACACCTACATCTTTTTTAAGAATAGAAACATCTTGTTTTAAGACATTTACATCCTCCTTAAGAGTTCCGACATCTTTCTTTATTTCCACAATATCCTGCTTGATTTCTTTGATCTCCTCATGGATTTCATCAAACTGCGGCAAGATATTATCATCAACCATTTGGCCAACCGCCTCAATGATTGTTTTAATAACACGCTTCTCTGATGCGAGAATCGCTGGATTTACAACATCGCTAACTACCTCACGAATTTGACCCAGATCTTCTTTTGTTAACATAAGAAAAAATACAAAATGAATTAAATGGGTCGACAACCTTAATAAAAAAAATAACATGCAAAAAGACAAAAGTCAAGACGTGTCTTATGCAAAAAATCATCCTCCACATTGACATGAATTCGTACTTTGCTTCTGTGGAACAACAAGCGAATCCGTTTTTGCGCGGAAAACCAATCGGCATCACGGGCAAGCGATCCGAACGATCAATTATCGCGACAGCGTCCATTGAAGCAAAGAAACTTGGTGTGAAAACCGCCATGTCCACGTGGCAAGCAAAAAAGATTTGTCCGAGTTTGATTCTTATTGCAGGCGATCCCGAAAAATATTCGGAAATCACGCACAGATTCAATAAACTCTTTTTTGAATTTACACCATTCGTTCAAGAGTTCAGCGTAGATGAATCATTTCTTGATATCACCGAACAGGCCAAGGATTGGTTTGGTGCAGTATATCTTGCACAACAACTCAGAGAACGTCTTCGTGAAGAATGTGGAGAATGGATCACGGCGTCCATTGGAATCGCACCAAACAAACTCCTCGCCAAACTTTCAAGCGATCTAGTAAAACCAAACGGTATTACACTTACACGATCGGAAGATGCCATTGCCAGACTCGACTCCGTGAAGCTCACAGACCTTTGTGGAATCGGTCCGCGTATGGGCAAACGGTTAAATGATCTCGGCATCATGAACTTCAAACGACTTCGTGAATTTCCTCTCGAAGAACTTGTCGACGAGTTCGGTTCATATGGAACCTGGCTGCACGAGGCAGCACATGGTCGAGAAGCATTCGAGGTAAACGTCGAAGAGGAGGATCCAAAGTCTGTCGGACATTCGTATACCTTACCGAAAGACACGTTCGATCCTGTGCTCATGCAACGATATCTCCTCGGCATGTGCGAAAAAGTCGCCTGGCGTATGCGGCGCGATGGGTTTGTGGCAAATGCTGTGTCGATCTATGTCCGATACGGAGACTTCTCAGGCAACGGCAAACAACACGTCTTCAAAGAATCCACAGCGGACGGTCTCCGGTTGTTTGAGATTGCCTGGCGGCTCGTCGATTCTGTTCGCGACAAAAGCAAACCTGTGCGCTTGCTCGGCATCAGCGCATCACACCTCACACACACATCCGAATCAAAACCCACTATGTCCATATTCTCCGCCGGAGGCGGATCCGCCTTTGGCGGAAAAAAAGAACAGAAACATCTTTCTGTTCTTTCCGCCCTCGATAAAATTCAATCGCGCTATGGGTCAAAATCCTGGACGCGCGCATCCTTATTACCAATCGCATTTCAAGACCGCGCAAGCGGACTTGGGTATGATCATGAGTTGTAAATTATTTTTGTGTAACAGTAACCTCACAAACTTGAGAAGTGTCGTTCCAGATGGTTGCTGCATCCGTGATAACAGAACTTACAACTGTTGTTGAATTTTGAAAAGATGTTTTATAAAATCCCCCGAGTTTGTGATTCTGAAATTGTTCTGGTGTTTGTACGATGACAGAACCAAGATCTTGAGATTCGGACACCTCCACATGATCTCGTACAGAAAGATCGTATGCTAATCCAGTCGCTGACTCTAAATTTTCATTCGCGAAAATTTCAAATAAACCAGCACATGTCCCAACTCCTCTCAAGACAAAATTATTATCCGGACTTGTTACCAAGACACGCCCATCTTCTTTTTCATCGGATGGTGGCAATACACAACCAACCCCCACGAATGCAAAAAGTGCAAAAACAGAAGCTGTTTTAATAAAATAATTCATAAAATGCGGTGAGAGAATTAAATTTATTTCCCAAACTCCCCTTCCACAATATGTCTTTGCGGATCCGCATCACCCCCTCGAGCCTGAAGAGTAATAACAAGATCGGTATATCCCGAATAGTCTCCGTCTGAGGCAGATCCGTTCCAATCGAGCACAAACGCTCCGAGCTCATTTGTTGTCATT
>MGFD01000006.1:15435-15694 GCA_001791715.1 Candidatus Uhrbacteria bacterium RIFOXYB2_FULL_45_11
TTCCGATCGGTTTTTTTGAAGACAAATCAATCAATGTTGCATCCGGATCAGACACCAACGACGGTACTACTGGAGTTTGCGTGGCAAGCAAAGAGACAACATTTGAAGTCTCTGATGTTTTTTCAGGCTTTGATGTGCGAAACAGAAACACGGATCCAATAAATAACAGAACGAACCCTCCAACAATCACCCACAAATGTATATTGCGAGAACCTCGCATTCGAGGTTTTGAGTGATGTTGTTGTAAACCTTTGTACGA
>MGFD01000006.1:15875-20087 GCA_001791715.1 Candidatus Uhrbacteria bacterium RIFOXYB2_FULL_45_11
CACCTTTAAATAATCCTGGAAATGCAAGAACATTGTTTACTTGATTTGGAAAATCAGATCGTCCAGTTGCAACAATAAATGCCCCCGCTTCTTTTGCAAGATCTGGCATAATTTCCGGAATCGGATTGGCCATCGCAAACAAAATCGGTTTTGCATTCATGGACTGAACCATTTCGATTGAAATCAAATTTGGTTGACTCACTCCAATAAAGACATCTGCTCCTTTGAGAGCATCTGCAAGTGTCCCCGTTTTCTTTTCTGGATTAATCTTTGCCGCAAGCGCGTCTTTATACGAATTCATTCCCTCACGCCCCTCTGCAATCATTCCTTTCGAATCAATCATGTCGATACGTTTCAAACCAACTTCCATAAGAAGTGAAACAACTCCCATCCCTGCCGCGCCCGCACCTGAAATGACCGCATGTACATCCTCCATTTTTTTATCGGCGAGTTTAAGGGCATTCAATAACCCCGCAAGAACCACAACAGCTGTTCCGTGTTGATCGTCGTGCATGACAGGAATATCGAGTTCTTCGATGAGTCGGCGCTCCACCTCAAAACAATTTGGTGCAGAAATATCTTCAAGATTAATTCCACCAAATCCAGGCGCAATATTTTTTACGGTCGCAACAATCTCGTCCACGTTTTGTGTGGCAAGACAAATCGGATATGCGTCGATATTTGCAAATCGTTTAAACAAAACTGCCTTCCCTTCCATCACGGGCAACCCCGCTTCCGGTCCAATGTTTCCAAGACCAAGCACAGCCGATCCGTCTGTTACAACAGCGACCGAACGACCCTTGATCGTATAGTCGTACGCAAGTTCTTTATTTTTTGCGATCACCCGACACGGCTCCGCAACACCCGGCGTATACGCAACAGAAAGATCCTCACGTGTTTCAAGCGGGAATGTTGAGGCAATCGAAAGCTTGCCATGATATTTTTTATGTTCAATGAGAGATTGTTCGGAGGAGTTCATATGTTTTCTGTTAGAGTGTCATGGCGAGAAAAATCATCGACGATTCATGATGTTCGTATTTATCGATGTACCTCTTTATTAGCTTCACGAATTTGCGTCTGTTCTCCTTCCTTATGTGAAAAAACATGTTCTTCGAAAAATCGTTTTGTTGCTGGCCAGACGTTCATCTTTTTTATTTGATCTTGTGAAAAATAATTAGCGGCAGACAACTCTGTTTCATTGATTTTTATTTCTCCATCCTCAACCTTACATCTCCACCAATACACTTTATAATCCGGAACATCACCTTCGACTTCCGCAAATCGCTCAATTGGCTCTGCGATTAATCCTACTTCTTCTAATATCTCACGCGCAACAGCCTCTTGTTCTGTTTCCCCTTCTTCAATGTGGCCGCCGGGCGGTTGGTAAAATCCAGTGAATTTACCATAATCTTTTTTTGTACTCACAAGAAGATATTCATCTTCTCCTTGAGAATTTTGTCGTGTAACAATTCCAAATGCAACTTTTTTCATAGAGATTTTATTTCGTTAACCCACGATGCGTTGCCTTAATGCGCACGTATTCTGATTTCATCCCAGGTTCTCGGACCGCATCGTTGCGCATTAATTTTGCTGGGTATTTTTTCTCCACACTTGCGAGCTTTGCTCTGATAATTTTTTCCGTATCAAAACCTAAAAGCACAGAAAGTTCCATTGCATAAATCAAAACATCGGCCAGTTCTTTTTTGATCTCTTCGACCTGTGTCTTATTTGCCTTTACTTCATCCAAAGAACAATTCTCCCATTGGAACAGTTCAAGCAACTCAGCCCCTTCGATCATAATCGATTTCGATAAATCCGCTGGGCGCAACTGATGCCAATTTCTTGCTTTCAGATATTTATATAATTTCTTTTCGAGCTCTTTCATAGAAAAAATTATACGTCTCGTAAAAATGAGATTCCACCTGTCTTCTGTGGTTTCTTTCCGCCGGAGGCGGATCCGCCTCCGGCGGACTTCACCTCTTCCCCCAAATCATCAAGCACAATCGCCGGTCCATCGTCCGAATCCGATGAATCCCATGTGGACGAGTCCCATTCCGTTGTGTTCCATGAGGTGGTCTTTGCGACTTCTCGTTTCAACTTCACTTCCTCCATCATAGCAGGATCAAGCTCCTGGAGAAACATGGATGGTTGGTTGAACAAAAGCGATTCTGTTCCGGAAACGAGCGGGTATGTGTAGTACAAAAATTTACGTGCGCGGGTTGTTGCAACGTAGAACAAGCGGCGTTCTTCTTCGAGACCGTCTCGCTCTTCAAGAGCGCGACCGTTCGGAAACTTCCCGTCCACGAGGTTCATGATAAACACTGCGTCCCACTCGAGGCCTTTTGCTTGGTGAATGGTTGAGAGGATGAGTCGTTCTTCATCTCCGTGCGTTTCTTCGTCGAGAATTCCGTAATCCGCTGTAAGCGAAACATCTGTAAGAAACGTCGTAAGATCTTTATACTGTTCCGCAAAAACCGCAAACTGTTCGATGTCTTCGCAACGATCATTGAAGTCTGGGTATTCTGCTTCAAGATACGCACGATAATCACTTGATGCGACGGTGCGAATCAAATCCGCTGGTAATGATTGTTGTGAAAACTTTTTGAGCGTCATCGAAAGTGTCTTCCATCCGGCCGATGCACGCGCACCGCTTCCGATCGGATGTTCGACAAGTTCTTCGAGTGTCTCAAATCCATGAATCTGTTGAATCATTTTTTGCGCAGTCACAAGTCCGATTCCCGTTTGGAGTCCAAGAACGCGCATCCACGCAACTTCATCTTTCAGGTTCGCTTTGATGCGCAAGTGCATCACTAAATCTTTAATGTGTGCGCGTTCAAAAAACTTGAGGCCGCCACGATATTCGTACGGCAGATCTCGGCGCATAAGTTCAAGTTCGAGCATCTGCGAATGAAACGCGGCACGAAACAGCACCGCGATTTCACGAAGTGGTGTGCCCGCATCTCGGAGCGTTGTGATTTGTTGCGCAATAAATTGCGCTTCTTGTGGCGCATTCGCCGCTGGAACGAGTTGCGGTTTTTCGGAACTTCCTCGAACAGCCATCAAATCTTTTTTAAATTGATTCTTGTTGTTATGGATCGACTCGTTCGCGATATTCAAAATTTCCGGACTCGAACGATAGTTCGTGACAAGACGAAATGTCTTCGCACTTCCATACTGATCTGGGAATGACAAAATATTTTTAATCTCAGCCGCACGAAAGGAATAGATAGATTGTGCATCATCGCCCACCACCAAAATATTTTTATGCGCACTCGCGAGCATGTTGATCAGCTGCGCTTGCAACACGTTCGTATCCTGATACTCGTCCACGAGCACGTACTCGAATTGCATCGCGAGACGATCACGTACAACCGGATTCTGAACGAGAAGATCGCGTAGACGAATCAACAAGTCGTCAAAGTCCATTGCGTCTGCTTGGCGCTTGCGAAGTTCATAGACATCTCCGATGCGCTCGATCGTTGGAATCAGATCGAAGAATTGTTCATGCTTTTCTTCGACAATCTGTTTAACACTTCGGCCTGCGTTGCGTGCGTAACTCAAAATCGAATTGAGTTTCGACGCAGACGGAAATCGTCGTTCAGATGTATCAACTTGTAATTCTTTTAAAATCGTTTTGATGAGTGATTCGGAATCTTCGGAATCGAGAATTGTAAAATTCTGTGTAAACCCAATCGCGTCCGCGTACATTCGAAGGATTCTGTTCGCAACGGAGTGAAATGTTCCGCCCCAAAGTCCTTTTGGATATGTTCCAAGAAGTGACTCAACACGCGCAAGCATTTCCTTGGACGCTTTATTCGTAAACGTGAGCAACAAAATATTCTGCGGCGCAACTCCGCGTTCAAGAAGGTACGCGACGCGATATGTGATCGTTCTCGTCTTCCCCGACCCTGCCCCAGCCAAAACCAAACACGCCCCATCGCCGTTTTCCACGACCGCGAGCTGTTCTTCATTTAATTCCTTGCGATAATCAATATTCGAGTCGAAAGCGGGCGAATCAGTGAGGATAATTTCTTTCATATTACGAATCGCTCGTGAGTTTCTTGATAGACTTCGGCAACTTCTTCTCCTCAGCTTTCATCTTTCGCTCTAACTTTTTTACATCTTTTTCTGCTGGCAATGACTCAGGATAAATTCCATTCTTAGTTAAAACATCACGAACATCCGAATTATTTTTCACATGTTCGTCCGTAA
>MGFD01000006.1:20145-23812 GCA_001791715.1 Candidatus Uhrbacteria bacterium RIFOXYB2_FULL_45_11
CGCAAAATCTTTTGCCTTCAATGTAACATCCGGTAAAAAATCTGCGAGTGCGCGATTCTGCGGAATGGCGAGTTTGTCTTTCATCTGCGAAGTCGAATGTCCGCCGAATAACGCTTCATCGCCCTTACTTCTTATGCGAGCAAATCCCTGACTGTCAATGCCGCGTTCGAAGAGTACGCCGGATAATTCATGCTCTGTCACAGACAACTTCTCACGCGTTTGAACACGCTCCCAATCCGCAAGACGTTTCTCGAGCAACTCTTGTTTGCGAGTCTGGATCGCAAAGTAAGTCATAGCAAAGGCAATCTCGTCTTTACGAGGATCACCGTTTTGGGCGATGAGGTAGCAAGCGTAACGAGTAAGCATGAAATCCGTTATCTCCCGTTTACTTCCCGATCCCAACTCGACCATTTTCGTCACGTCACGAAAATGGTCTGCAATAATTTGATTTGCGTTGTAACAAGCCAATTTTGCCTTTTCTAATACATTTTCAAAACCTTCCCACCGTTCATACCCCAATAACCCCTGCAATTCTCGGGCAAACCAAAACTCCACTCCGTCCTTTTCATGAACAAAATCTTCAAAGTTCTTATGCAATTTATTGATCAATTCCTTTTCCATAGCCCGTTCATTTTCCTCTATTTGAGACGATGAATCAAGGGTTGTGGGGATAAAAATGCGCGTCTGCTATACTTAGACACATATGCAAATTCCCCCAACAAAACGTGAGGATACAGTGGATGTGATCCATGGAATTCCGGTCGCGGACCCGTTTCATTGGCTTGAGGACATTGGGGACCCCGGAACCCTCAAATGGATCGAGCAGCAAAACCTATACGCAGAAGAGGCGCTCAAGAACGAACGGTTCGAAACATTTGCAGACGAACTCGCGCGCAATTTTAAAGTTGTGAACTTTTCAAATCCAGAACCGGTGAATGGGAAATACTTTTACATTGAACGACAACCAGATGAGAACCAGGCGTGTGTGTATGTAAAACAAGGACTCGAAGGCACGCCAATCAAGCTCATTGACCCGAATGGGAAAATCAAAGACGATACATTCTCCATCGACTTCTGGTTTGTCTCGCATTCCGGAAACCACATCGTATATGGACTCTCACAAGGCGGAGATGAAATGGCGACGTTGTATGTGAAAGATGTTGCGACGAACAAAAATCTCGCGGAGGAAATTCCACACTGTCGCTATTCTGCGGTGCGATGGCTTCCAGATGATTCTGGTTTTTTCTACACACGCAATCCGCGCAAAGGAACTGTTCCAGAGAATGAAGAACATCTTCACACCAAAGTTCATCTGCACATCCTCGGAACCGATCCGAATCAAGATGAGATGATCTTTGGCCAGAACGCATCGAAAGACGCGATGATCGGCATCTCGGAAGTTTCACCGGACGGTCGATACATCGCGATCGACACAGCTATGACTTGGACGGAGAACGATGTGTATGTTTACGATACGATCTCCAAACAAACGACTCCGCTCATTGTGGGCGCGGGCGCAAAGTTTGATGTGAACTTCCTTGAGAATAAAGCGATTGTGTTTACAAACTATCGCGCAAACAACAATCGTATTCTTTCGACACCAATCGAGAATTTATTTGCTCCGATCGACACATGGACAGAACTCGTGGCCGAGACACCGCACATCATGCAAACGGTCAAATTCACCAAGTCGAGCATGATCGTTGAGTATTTAGAAAATGCGTGCTCGACCGTTACAATCTTTGACCATGACGGAGTGAAACAAACAGATCTTCCTCTTCCCGCATTCTCAAGTCTGAACGGGATCTCAACGAATCCAAACGAGGAAGAATTTTTCTATGGCGTCGACTCGTTTACGTTTCCAAAAGTTTGTTATCGATACAATCCTAAAATGAATGTGTTCGAGTTATATCGCGCAACAACGAATCCAATCGATCCAAAGAATTATACAATCAAGCAAGAATGGTTCGAGTCGAAAGACGGAACGCGCGTTCCGATGTTCCTCTTTCATCGCAAAGATATTGTTCTCGACAAACAAAATGCAACGATTCTTTATGGCTACGGCGGATTCGCAAATGTCGATTCTCCGTACTTCATGCGCAATTACGTTCCTTGGATGGAACGCGGTGGCGTATTCGCGAGCGCGAACTTGCGCGGAAACGCAGAGTTCGGCGAAGAGTGGCACAAGGCTGGAATCAAAGAGAGCAAGCAAAATACGTTCGACGATTTCATTGCCGCAGCCGAATATCTGATCGCAAACAACTATTGTGATCCTGCACATCTCGGTATCCTCGGCGGAAGCAACGGAGGACTTCTCACGGCAGCTGTCGAAGTGCAGCGTCCAGATTTGTTCCGTGCAGTTTGCTCGCGCGTTCCACTGACAGACATGGTGCGCTTCCCGCTTTTTGGAATCGCTTCGCGTTGGATTCACGAGTACGGCGATCCGAGCATCAAAGAAGAACTCGAACAAATTCTGAAATGGAGTCCATATCACAACGTTCATGAAGGCGTTGAATATCCTTCAACCTTGTTCATGACCGGAATAAAAGACACACGCGTCGAGCCACTGCATGCAAGAAAAATGACCGCGATTCTCCAGACCACAAATCAAACCAATCCTATTTTTATTTTCACAGAAACAGAAGCAGGACACGGTGCAGGTAAGCCAATAAAAAAGCTTGTCGAAAGCGCGGCGCTCATGCTCTCTTTCTTTGCAGAGCGATTGCACTTAAAGATGTAAGAAAAAAAATCCCGTTCACAAGCGGGATTTTTTTGTAGATGAAAAGAAAAAGAACCCACGTTTGGGTTCTAGAGTTCGATCGAACGAGAAAACTTCTCATTACAACAATGTCAGTTCGGAGACAATAAGAATGGATTGAAAAAGAGCGGAGGCAAATATACCCGTAAGTTGAAACAGTCGTTTTGGATAACGAAGTGGTTTGCTCGATAGGAGACCACTCAATAAAGCAATGAGTTCGCCAGTCACGACCCAACCAGCAACACAGAAAAAACTCAGGAACATCATCCATTTCCACGGATGATCAGGAAGAATAGTGCGAAGAAAAATTGCCGTAATCGCAACCATCATTCCATTCATCGCCATGATTACACACGAAAATGCAATTAAGTGAGAAAAGGCTTTCGGTTCGTTAACACGATAAAACGTAAAGTGCGCTCCAATAATACATGTCAACATGCCCGCATCGTATGCATAACCCCAGCTCTTAAAATACCCAGAAATCAGCATGACACAAAGGACAGCTGCCATTGTTCCACCAAAGTACAGAGCGAACCGTTTGGCGTGCAAACGAGATTCGGAAATCTCCATCAGCAACTCATAACTCATGACACACCTCCCTGTTGAGAAAGGACAAGATTCAATACATGAATCTCGAAAACCCTATCAAAAAAAAGCATGCTTGTCTAGGCTTGGGAAAAGAAAAAGAACCCACGTTTGGGTTCTAAAGTTCGATCGAAAGAGCGCGTTGCTGAAAGGTTGTGATTGCATCCGATCCAGCGATGTCTTCTGCAATTTCTCCGCGATCCATGAGAACCACCCGATCAAAGTAGTGCATGTAAAGCGGATCATGTGCAACGACGATTATGGTTTTATTCGGAATTTTCCGCACGTTCCCGTAGAACAATTCGCGTGTTTCCACATCGCAAT
>MGFD01000007.1 GCA_001791715.1 Candidatus Uhrbacteria bacterium RIFOXYB2_FULL_45_11
CATCAGATGACAAAGGACGATTCAAAGTTTTGACCGACCTTCAAGATTTAGAAGATGGTGAAGGAGGAATGGACTTCAAGATTGCGGGTTCACGTGACGGCATTACCGCAATTCAAATGGACACAAAAACAAAAGGACTCACACGCGAAATGGTCACACAAGCGGTAAATCAAGCAAAGACCGCTCGCTTGCAAATCCTCGACGTCATGGAAAAAACGATTGCAGCACCACGCCCAGATCTTTCTCCATACGCACCTCGCATCATTACTCTCCGCATCAATCCAGAATCCATTGGAGCTGTGATTGGTCCAGGCGGAAAGATGATCAACGAGATTATTGCCACAACCGGTGTTCAGGCGATCGATATCGAAGAGGACGGACTTGTCATGATTACCTCAAAAGACTCAAACGGAGCCGATCAAGCAAAGGCTTGGATCGAATCTTTGACACGCGAAGCCAAAGTTGGCGAAGTGTACCAAGGAAAAGTCGTCCGTGTGATGGACTTTGGTGCGATCGTTGAGTTCTTACCAAAGAAGGATGGAATGGTTCACGTAAGCAACATGGCCCCATGGCGCGTTGAAAACGTAACTGATATTGTGAAGATGGGTCAGGTGGTTTTTGTGAAGGTCATGGAAATCAATCCAGATGGAAAGATCAGTCTTTCCATGAAGGAAGCCCCTGGAAACGTTTATCCAGAACGTCCAACCCCAAGCGCAGGCGGAGCGCCACGACCTCCAGCAGCAGGAGCCTCGCCTGCCGGCAGGCAGGGATCTGGCGACCGTGGAAAGCGTCCATTCTTCAAGAAAAATGCAACACCTTAATATTCCCCTCTCTAGAAATTCCAAAACAACCCGCCGAACTCGGTGGGTTGTTTGGCTTCTGGCGTTCGGAATTGGCCTCCTTATCCTTGGAACGAGTTGGATTTCCACCCTTTGGTTTACACGTGACACCATTTACGCAGCCGCTCCAGAAAATACCGTTATGGCCGTGCGTTTATTTGTAAGTGGAAACAAAGGCAAATCCGTAGAGTCCATGACAAAAAACTTTCCTCTTATTTCAAACCGATCCATAACTTTTTCTGACCTTGCGCCATATATTGCAGGAGAATTTGTTCTCTTTGTGAATGCAGACGGTTCTCAATCCGTTGCAATCCGAGAAGGAAAAACCCCTCTTCCTCAAACACTTCTAGATGCGCATTCCATTAACGTACAACACATCCGAAACCACATCACCCTTCTCTCAGAGAAGACCGAGGTTTTAAAGCCCCTTTTATTACAGACAAAAATTATTCCTGGGTTCTCGTTTCCGGGTCATGAATGGATTGGTGAATTTATCTACACAAACCAACCGCATAGATCTTTTGTTTACGCATCGGAAAAACGTATTTTTGTTACGTTGCCAGGTATTCATCCATCAGGATCTGTTTTTAAACAGATCCCAAAGGAAACAATCGCGTATTTGTCTAATCCATTGTTGACAAATACAAAAAAAGATTTTTTAGATCCATTTCTTCCACTCATGCAATCCATTGTTGATCCTCAATTTTTACGTCATCTTTCAACCCTTTCCTCAGAAAAAAGTCAGGTGATCCTTACAAAGGATACGGAAGGGATCGGGTTTTTCCTCACAACAAAAGAATCAGATACCAAAAATTCGATAAACAATGAGCAAGCACTTCGAACAATAAGTGCATTGAATGCCCCAAAAATTCAAGAAACACTATTAAGTGACGGTTCTACAATAAAAGAACTTATCGCAAATCCTGATGCAATTTCCGTAGAACAAATCACGTTGCTTGGGACACAAATAAGCCGCATTCAAATAAACAATACGGACATACTTGCGGGTTCTACAAAAAAGAAAGAGATTTTCTTAACAAACAGAGAAAGTCTTTTTCGTGCACAACAAGAAGGAAACAAGTCCTCAACGAAAATTTGCTCTGGTAATGTGGTTGGAATCGCCATTCAACCGCTTGTGGACATGCAAAATCAACACGCTTATTCTCCAAATACGAGTCCACTTCTGCTTTTTGCACAGAATTTCTCAAGTATAGGGGTAAAAACAAACATGTTTTCAACAACAATCAACTTATGTAAATAGGCTGTGGATAAATATGGGATAAGTGGTATAAATTGTGGATAACTTTTTAACAAAATGAATTTTATTGAACAACAAATTGATTCATCATCTCATTTTTTATCTCATTACAGCAAAAACAAATCAGTTGACCTTTGGGTCTTTTTTTGATATTATAGATACGTGATCGTGAAACATCACTTCGTACCTTTTCCATCTCTGAGATCCTCCTCAATCCCGACCAAAGTTGTCGGCAAGCTCCCCACGCTTGAATTATGATTCTGGAAATATGATCTCACGCACATCTACTGTTCTGATTAAAAACAAAAACAAAATCGAACAGATCTAGGTTCGCCCAAACTATGAAGATCCTCGCGACCTTCGCCTGGGTAAAACCATTGAATGGTAGGTGACAAGAGCCTCTCTTCAAAATGAAGACGCTGTACCGGTACGGATGTCGAGTTTCGTTCTCAAATACCTTTGAGCATAAAACCCGATATCTGAGCCGGAGGCATTCATTTTCTAGCCCCTTCGGGGGCTTTTTTGTTTGGCAAAATTTTAAAACACATAGCTTCTCTCACACGTTTATGCTATGCTTGGTGCATTAAAGAAATGAATGGTGATGATTTTCATCACAAAATTTATGACAAAGGATCTCATCGCGAAGGCAAAAGTACTTTTGGAAGCAGAGAAATCACGTCTTGAAACAGAACTTTCAAAGTTTTCTCACAGAAATCCAAAAGTTGCAGACGAAAACTTCCAAACAGATTTTCCAAACAACGGAGAGGGCGAAGATGAAAACGCTTCAGAAGTCGCGCAATTTTCTGATAATCTTTCATTAGAAGATGAGCTTGAAAAAGCGCTCAGAGATGTTGAATCTACGCTTAAACAAATGGAAAAAGGGGATTACGGTGTGTGTAAATATTGTCATCTTCCCATTGATGAACGTCGTCTTCTTGCACGCCCCACCTCAAGCTCCTGCATTCAATGTAAAAAAACCCTTACACAAGAAGTGTGAAAAATCTTTCAAAACATCTTTACTGGTTTCTTCTCCCAATTATTCTTCTTGTTGGGTTAGATGAATGGATCAAGGCATTTGCGCTCGCGCACTTTCCAGACGAAAGCGCTCTTACAAATCCAAATTTCCTCAATTTTGCTATCCACAAAAACTGGGGACTTGCGTTTGATATTCCATTTCGTCGTGAATTTATTTTATTGATCTCACTTGTGATCGGATATTTTTTGGTGGATATGCTCATCAAAAACGTAAAGTCACATCCAAAAATTGCGTTTTCAAGTGCGGTGATTTTGATCGGTGCTATCGGAAATGTTTTTGATCGCATCTATTACGGATTCACGGTGGATTACTTAATTTTCTTTGGAAGATCCGCTCTCAATCTTTCCGATCTTCTTATTGTACTTGGTGTTATCCTTCTTTTAATTTCATCTCGACGCTCCACACAAGAACAAACACACAAAGCAAATTGACAATACCTTTTTTTTCAACTACACTTATTTTATAAATGAACTCCTGAGTATATCTCAGGGGTTCTTTTTTTATTTTCTTTTTATGTTTTCAATTACTTCAAGTACAACCGTCGGAATCGAGGCAGTGCCCGTCACTGTTGAAACAGATGTTTCAAACGGCATGAATCAATTTACGATCGTTGGCTTACCAGACGCTTCCATTAAAGAGTCACGCGATCGTATCCGCGCCGCGATTAAAAATACAGGTTTTCCATTTCCGCGCGGACGCATTACCGTCAATCTCGCACCAGCAGATTTACGCAAACAAGGACCACTGTACGATTTACCCATCGCTCTTTCCATTTTAGCGACACGCGGAGAAATCCCTTTACATACACTCGAAAACACCGTCGTCTTAGGAGAACTCGCACTCGACGGTTCGATTCGTCCTGTGCGAGGCGTTCTCACAACGGCGCGCATGGCACAACGCATCCAGAAAAAAATTATGTTCGTTCCAAAAGAAAATGAACAAGAAGCGGCTGTCATAAATGACCTCGCTGTATATGGCGTTTCTTCGCTACGCACACTTATTGATCATCTTCTTCATCGCATCACAATCACAAAAACGATGTACGTTCGTCGCGAACAGAAGACAGAAGAACAAATGTGTTTTTCGTTTATCAAAGGACAAGACTTTGCAAAACGCGGCCTTGAAATTGCCGCAGCGGGTGGACACAACATTCTTTTATCTGGACCACCCGGAACAGGGAAAACACTTCTTGCGCGATCTTTTCCTTCCATTCTTCCCCCACTTACAGAAGAAGAATCCATGGAGGTCACAAGTATTGCGTCTGTTGCAGGAGAACTCGCTTCGTCTGACGGACTCATTGAAACACGTCCATTTCGATCTCCGCATCATTCTTCTTCTGCCGTTTCACTTGTGGGAGGGGGAACATGGCCCACACCAGGAGAAATCTCTCTTGCGCATCGAGGTGTGTTATTTCTTGATGAGCTCCCTGAGTTTCCACGACACGTTCTTGAGCATTTGCGCGGCCCGCTTGAAGATGGTGTTGTGACGATTTCGCGCGCGCAAGCAACGGTAAAATTTCCTGCTCGTTTTCTTTTAATCGCCGCAATGAATCCGTGCCCATGCGGATATGCATCCGATCCAAAGCGGAGATGCGTCTGTACATCTTTCCAAAGACAAAATTATGAGAAACGTGTTTCTGGTCCGCTTCTTGATCGATTTGATTTACGTATTGAGGTAGCAAATCTTTCAAAAGAAATTCTTCTGAGCGAAGTACATAGTGAAACTTCTGTTTCCATACGAGAACGTATTGTGCGCGCAAGAAAAAAACAAGCGGATCGATTTTTCGATTCCGCTTGTCGTCTCAATGCAGAAATTTCACCCGCTCGCATTGAACAAGTTTGTGCGATGACGCCGAGTGCAAAAGCACTCTTATCGCTCGCGATTGATTCTCAATCGCTTTCTCCTCGCGCAACATCTCGCATCCGAAAAGTTGCTCGTACCATTGCCGATCTTGCCGAGTCTGAATCCATTGAAGAACATCACCTTGCAGAAGCATTGCAGTTTAGAGGACAGCGATTACAACAAGATTAATTTAACGAATGTACGACAATGGATTTTGGAATTTACCGTTCAAAATAATTTCAAAGTGTAAGTGGGTTCCGGTTGAACGCCCTGTTGTTCCAGTTTGCGCCAAACGTTCTCCTGCCGCAACAACATCTCCTGCTCCAACATAAATCTTTGAGTTGTGTGCGTAGCGTGTTTTTAATCCATTTCCGTGATCCACTTCAACGGTTAATCCATACCCCGTACGCCAACCCGCATAACTCACAACACCATCATTTGCCGCAATACTGAACGTAGAATAATCTCCATCAATATCAATTCCTGTGTGCTTCCATCCATAATATTGCGTGATGATGTGCCAGTTTGTTGGCCAAACCCATCCTGTGCTTGTTGGAATAGAGGTAGGAGTTTTTGTAATGATATTTTTTACACTCACAGGTACACGTGCAATCGCCGCAGGCGGAGCAATTCCTGTTGCTCCTGGCAAAAGAAGTTCCGCACCGATTTTGAGCGCGGCATTTGCAGGAAGTTGGTTTGAAGTTGCAATCTCTTGAACACCAATGTCGTATTTTTGTGCGATGCGCGAAAGCGTATCGCCGCTTTTCACCTTATAGATGATTCCATCTTCTGGAAGAATTTTCAGTGAGTCGCCTGGACGGATTGTGCTGCGCAATGTGAGTCCGTTTGCCGAAAGAATCGTGCTGATACTCAACTGAAATCGCACAGAAATTTTTCCGAGTGTATCGCCTTCTTTTACCACATATGTTTCTACAGATGATCGTGTTGATGCGGTTGGTTTTTGTGTGGGTTGTGTTATCTGATCAAGTTCATCTTGTTGAAATTGTGTGCGTGTATCCAAAGCGATATCTGTAAAATAGCTCGATGAGCCACCTGGTATGAGTACGGATTTTCCTGCCTCTACAACTTCAACCGTTTCAGAATCATCAACGGACACGAGTGCATATAAAATACTTTTCTGTCCGAACGTTTCCGCACGCACATTGCGCGTTTGAAAATTTGTCACACCAATAATTCCTACAATCACAATCATTAAAATGTGAATGGTGTAGCGATTTGATAACAAATAAAAAAATCGATGTTTTGCCGGAAGAAGAATGGTATGAACAAATCTCCGTACAAAAAATATTCCGCGATACGCAGGAACGCCGATTGTTTTTACGAAAACAATACCAACCGTCTTAAACGGTTGACCTATGGCCAAAAGCACAGGCTTTGCGATGCGTTTACCTACAATCAAAGATCGCAAAATCGCGAGTGCTGATCGAACGAAAAAATGTTTAATGGAAAGTTTGATAAAAAAACATTACGTCAATTTGTGACAAGAACTATAGGCTTTTTTTCCTGTTTTGTCAAACTTTTTTTTGTATTTTATGGCTAAAATGAAATAAAAAAATGCATTTCTATCCCATGAAAATCGTTGACAAAATGCGTAGATCTCATTACGATAGCCTCATGTTTTTAGTCATTTTCATTTCCGCACACATCTTATGAACATTTCGATGTACGCCATTGGAGCGAGCTTGCTTGCTCTTTTATACGGAGCCTATCTTACTCAGTGGATTTTAAAACTTCCTGCCGGTGAAGGAAAAATGAAGGGAATTGCCCTTGCCATTCAAGAAGGAGCAAACGCCTACATGGCGCGCCAATATAAAATGATTGGTCTTATCGGACTTGTTATTTTCTTTGTTCTTGTTTACGCACTCGGATTAACCCTTGCCGTTGGATTCCTTGTTGGAGCCGTCCTTTCTGGACTCGCAGGTTTTATTGGAATGTCTGTCTCTGTTCGAGCAAACGTTCGCACAACAGAGGCTGCTAAGAGTGGGCTCTCTGCCGCAATGGACGTTGCTGTTCGTGGCGGAGTCGTCACAGGATTTTTCGTTGTTGGACTCGCTCTTCTTGGAGTCACCCTTTTTTACATGGTGACACAAGATATCAACGCCCTCATCGGACTTGGATTCGGAGGATCTCTCATTTCCGTGTTTGCCCGTTTGGGTGGAGGAATTTTTACCAAAGCTGCAGACGTTGGTGCAGACTTGGTCGGAAAAACAGAAGCAGGTATTCCTGAAGATGACCCACGCAACCCAGCCGTGATTGCAGACAACGTTGGAGACAACGTTGGAGACTGTGCAGGAATGGCCGCTGACCTCTTTGAGACATACGCCGTAACAACAGTTGCAGCCATGTTTCTTGGAGCAATCATGTATGCAAACAATGTACAAATCATCATGTATCCAATCGCTCTTGGAGCCATTGCGATCGTCTGTTCAATTATTGGAACTCTTTTCATCAAAATCGGAAAAGATGGCAACATCATGAACGCGCTTTATAAAGGATTGTTTGTTGCAGGAGCTCTTGCTGCAATCGCCTTTTATCCAGCAACAAAATACTTGCTTGTAGGAGTAACTGGAATAAACGTCATGAATGTTTATTACTCTGCACTGCTCGGACTCGTTATTACCGCAGCCATGATCTTGATTACAGAATATTACACAGGAACAAATCACCAACCTGTAAAAGATCTTGCAGCCGCATCTGAATCTGGACACGGAACAAACATCATTGCAGGACTCGCGCTTTCCATGAAATCAACCGCGTATCCTGTTCTTACCATCGTCTTTGGAATCTTGATTGCAAACTCACTCGCTGGACTTTATGGTGTTGCAATCGCTGCAATGGCCATGTTGTCTCTCACAGGAATTGTGGTTGCGATCGATGCATTCGGTCCAATTACAGACAACGCAGGTGGAATCGCAGAAATGGCAGATCTTGGAGAAGATGTTCGTAATGTCACAGATCCACTCGATGCTGTTGGAAACACCACAAAAGCTGTTACAAAAGCGTACGCGATCGGATCAGCAGGACTCGCAACCGTTGTTCTCTTTGGAGATTACGTTCATGCACTCGCGGCAAAAGGCTCACTCGTTGTCTTTGAAATCAGTGATCCGTACGTACTTTCCGGACTCTTTCTTGGAGGACTCGTGACCTATTTGTTTGCTGCGCTTGCAATGGAGTCCGTTGGAAAAGCTGCTGGTTCTGTTGTAGAAGAAGTTCGTCGTCAATTCCGTGAGATTCCAGGAATCATGGATGGAACCGGAAAACCTGACTATGCAAAGGCTGTAGATATTGTGACAAAGGCTGCGATCAATTACATGATTGCCCCATCATTGCTCGCTGTGTTTGCTCCAATCGTTGTTGGTTTCGCCTTTGGGCCAAAAGCTCTTGGTGGACTCCTCATCGGTTCTATCGTCACGGGTCTGTTCATGGCAATTTCCATGACAACTGGTGGTGGAGCTTGGGACAACGCAAAGAAATATATTGAGTCTGGAAACCACGGAGGAAAAGGCTCAGCTGCTCACAAAGCAGCGGTCACAGGAGACACCGTTGGTGATCCATACAAAGACACAGCAGGTCCTGCAATTAACCCAATGATCAAAATTTTGAACATTGTTGCGCTCTTGATTGTTGGCTTCCTCGTATAAGTTCCTAAAATCGACTCGCCGTTTGGCGAGTCGATTTTTATTTTATCGAAATAAAAAAACACCCGATCGTTTCGGGTGTAAGAGATTCTATTCACCGAGTTCGGCGAGTTGAGCCTGAAGTTCTCTGATCTGTTGTTCGATGATTTCACGCTTCTTGTTCATGCGTTCATGAAGCTCAGATCGTATTTTTGCGAGTTCTGTTTTGCAATCCGTCACAACCATTTCTACTCGTGCCAACTCTTGTTCTGCACGCTCCAATAATTCCTGCTGAAGAATTTCGAGCTTCTTAAGATCCTCGAGCGACATCTCAGAAGAACTTGTCGTCTGTTTCTTCTCACACACTTGTGATGCAGGAACCTGTGAACGCTCTTGAATGGTCTCTGTTGGTTTTTGTTGATCACCCACCTCCACAGCAATGGACGCTGCTTCCGTAGCGGGAAGATGAACAGGTTCGGAAATGATCGTTTTTGTCCCGTGCTGCGCGATTTCCTCAAGGTCTTTTCGCCACTGATCTACCGCGACAGGAATCGGCACCGTCCGCATAAGCTTTGAAATATCTGATTTCATCTCTTTTCGGACAAAGTGAAATTCCGGAGCCTTTTGCAGATTCACGGACCAAGGCTTGTCCCGGACACACATGTCCAAGATCAGAAAGCCAGCATCGAGCAATGTTCGTACGAAAGAAGGACTCATGTACGGATTCAGACCGCCACGAAATTTTCGATCTGCAACCTGCAAGAGGAGCTTTGCGTGTTCTGGATGACACTTAATTTCCCAATTTCGAACCGCGGTTTTTTCATCAACCGTGATTGTGGCGTTTTGAACAGGTTTCGTCACAACAACCTCTTTTTGCGGAGCGTTCGTTGAAGCAGATCGTTCCGAGCTTTTTTCCCGAAAATCATATTGTTCAAAGCTCGGCCAGCAAAGCAATCGACGACCTGTTGGATCGTGACGGAAAAAGATTCCCCAACCAGACGAAGGACCATCTGTGTTGTACTGAGAAATTTTCAGACGCACCGTGTCTACATTCAACCCTGGATGAGAATGTGCGATCCATGTTTCGAGTCGCAATCTTGTCTTGTCTTGATTGTTCAAAACACCAAGAGCGTCTTGCTCAATCTCATTGATAATCGAGAGATACTCTTTTTCAACGTAAGAAATTGTACGTCTCTTTATTTCAACACAGAAGAATTCCTTCCACTCCACCAAAAACTTAAAGGCACGTTTTCCTTCAATAACGTTTCCGACTTCGGACACAAGACGTGCTTTTACGAAACGATCAATCGTCGCTGCATACATCTCCGGTGTACAATCTTGAAGTTTTTTCGACGCACACTCAAAAAAGAATTGGTCTTGATCTCGCGTGATCGCAACACGTGTTTCCACGTTGAGCGCTTGTCGAGCGAGTGCACACAGCGTTGTCCACACATCCATTTCAACAGGAGTGAGGAACAAAACGTATTTCAGATCGGTCGGTTTTTGTTTCACAACCACAGGCTCTGAAGAAGACACAATACTGACTACGGGTTCTTTGATCGGATCGATAACCAATGTTGTGTTTGGCGATGCGGGTTCCTTTCGAGACCCCTTACTTTCATCGGTAATCGATATGTCAACCGCTTTTGATTTTGAGACAGCTTTTTCTGTGCGTGCTTTCGCAAGCGTCTTCAATTCAGAAAGTCTCGTTCGTGCTGTCTGAGGAGCGTTCGGTTTTTCATGTTTGAAACACGCCTGGATAACCACAGCGGCACGTTCAGAATCCACATAGCATTTATTCCCCTCTCTCAAGATCACACCATGATCCGTCAAGAATTTTCGAAGACTGTCCATTTGTGGATACGGCTTGTATGCCGCCCTATCAGCTGCTTCTGCCAACCCCGAAAATTCTGAAAAGAGGTAATAACCCGAAGATCTCACCGTTCCACAACGCTCGAGCTCATCGATCACACGCTCAAGTGCCGGCGGAGGTCGTCTTAATATGTCATAATTAACGCGATGTGCCATCTTCTTTATACTCCTTCTTGTTGCTACTTTGTTTTAATGTACGCGCCGCAACAAACGCGACCCGGAAATTTAACCAATAAATGTGATTTTGTCAATCATTCCCCAACAGATTGACGCGTAACCTGATTTTCGCTACACTCCTCACGAAATTCACCCAAAAATTATGCCAAATATTCAACTCGACGAACAAGAAAAAGGCCACGTAAAACTTACATTTACTGTTTCCGTTGAAGAACAACAACCATTTCTTGAGGCAGCCGCAGAACACATTTCTGAACACTCAACCATCCCAGGATTCCGTCCAGGAAAAGCAGGATATGAAATTGTGAAGCAACGTGTTGGGGAAGCCAAAATCATGGAAGAAGCACTCGAAAAAATTGTACGCACCTATTTTGTTGAAGCCATTTTGAAACATGAAATCGACACCGTCGGTTCACCAAAAATTGACGTTGAAAAAATGGCGGCCGGAAATGAACTCGTCTTTACTGCGGAAGTTATTCGCATGCCAGCTGTAAAAGAACTCGCGGATTTTAAAACCCTTTCTATTCAAGGAAAGGTTCCAGAAGTTGCGGATCACGACGTCGAACTCGCTCTCAAAGATCTCACTCGCATGCAAACACGAGAAGTTCGTGCTGAAGCAGGTTCTGTTGTAGCGGCTACAGACAAAGCTGTTGTTTCAATGGACATGAAAAAAGCAGGAGTTCCTGTTGAAGGTGGTCAGTCTCCAAATCATGCTGTTTACCTTGCAGAAGAATATTACATCCCTGGATTTAAAGAACAGTTGATTGGGCTCAAAGAGGGGGAATCAAAAACGTTCACCCTTCCGTTTCCAGCAGAACACGCACAAGAATTTTTGGCAGGACAAGATGTTGAGTTTGATATTGTTTTGAAAGAACTCTTTCATCTTGAACCCCCAAAAATGGATGACACATTTGCACGATCACTTGGACTTAAAGATTTTGCGATGATGAAAGAACTCATTCACAAAAATCTTCTGGATGAAAAAATTCGTGAAGAACAAATGCGTCAAGAAAAAGAAGCTCTTGAGCTCATTGCAAACAAAACACAATTTGAAAACATTCCAGACCTTCTCGTGAATGAAGAGATTGAAAAAATGCTCCGTGAATTAAAGGCTCGTGTTGAAGAGCAGGGAATGGATTTTGAAAAATATATCCAATCCCTCAAAAAAGATCTTTCACAAGTAAAACTTGATTTTACTCCGCAAGCCCTGATGCGCATTAAAGTTGCCATTGCGATGCGTGAAATCGCAAAGCGTGAAAACTTAACCGTAAGCGACGAAGAACTCGACAAAGAACTCGATGAATCCGCAGCACGTTATGAAGACGCAGAAGACAAAAAACGTATCTATTCTCCAGAATATCGCCAATACTTTGAACAGGTTGTTTTGAACCGAAAGGTGATTGAACTTGTAAAACAAGTAATGGTGAAAATGTAAACTTCTATGATAAAGTAATGGCATAAAAGCCATTACTTTTGTTTTATGTCTGTAGGAGCACACGTATCGGCCGCAGGAGGATTATTCAATGGGCCAAAAAATGCAGGAGAAATTGGATGCGAAACATTCCAATTTTTTTCGCGTCCGCCGCAAGGGGGAAATATTCGAGCGATCACGGAAGAAGATCAAAAATTGTTTCACAATTCCATGATCGAACATAAAATCAAAAGTTGTTATATTCATGGGCCATATGTGATCAACCTTGCGTCCGAGAAAGCAGGTACGCGCGCGAACTCCGTTCGTTTACTACGCGAAGAACTCGAGCGCGGAAGTTTACTTGGTGTAAAAGGAATGATGTTTCATCCAGGTTCAGCAAAGGAAGTGGGTGAAGAAGCGGGAACAAAATTTGTGATTGAGGGACTCAATAAAATTCTTGATGGATACAAAGGTTCCTGTCAGTTGCTCGTCGAAATCTCCGCTGGTGCGGGAGCTGTCATGGGCGACTCTTTTGAAGAGCTCGCTGCGTTCATCAATGGAGCCGAGCGTGGGAAGGAAATCGGAATCTGCTTTGATACACAACATGCATTCGGAAGCGGCTACGATTTCCGTACACCAGAACTTCTCGACGCTATGGTAAAAAAATTTGATAAAATTGTTGGATTAAAAAAATTAGTCGCGTCGCATTTGAATGATTCAAAAGTTGAGCTCGGATCGCGCAAGGATCGACACGAACACATTGGAAAAGGACTTATCGGAAAAGACGCGATCAAACTTTTTGTCCAACATCCAAAACTTCAACACATCGATCTGCTTCTTGAAACTCCACTTGATGAAGAGCGAGCAAAAGAAGTGAAGCTATTGAAAAAGTGGCGAAATGTATGATTATCACCGTTCATGTAAAACCTCGTTCGCGAAAAAATGCGATTGAATGGATTGATGAAGAAACCGCAAAAATTTCTGTATCGGCCGTCGCAGAAAAAGGGAAAGCAAATGATGCGGTGATTGAGGTGTTGTCTGAAGATTTAAAGATCGCAAAATCACTCATCACGATTGTAAGAGGCAAGACAACAAGAATCAAACAAGTGGAAATAAAATAGCGCGCACAGATTCGTTTCTGTGCGCGCAGTTTTTTTTTGAGAATGAGGTTTGCTTACTTCATGGTATACACGATGAAATCTTCTTTACTGACCGTTTCACTTAGCTCTTCAATGCGATTGCGTCGATCTGGGTATTGGTTGTACCCCGCACGACACTTGCAAAACGGCTCCCACGTGTCCGACGTTCGAATGGTTTCATACCCATTGAAATCGAACAGTGGCTTACCAAAGAGTTTCTTGTGAATGAAATCCACGTAGAAGACGTCGTGAATATTTGCAATGGACTCTCCGGCCAGAATTGGTGTTCCAAATTTGACCGGAATCTTACGCATCAGGATCCACCCACCCAACTCTGCGGATCGACACGTCATCTTTTTCCAATCTTCGCTATATTCCATGTTGTTGATGGAGATAGGGAATCCTGGCATGAGGATGTGTGTATCTCCAAGCAAACGGAGTTCGGGTTCACCCAACCGAAGCTCGTGGTTGAAATGTTCGCGTAAAACGGCATCGGTGAATTTTACACCGAGCAGTTCCTCGATCTGTTCAAGCGTAACAACCTCCATGTATTTGGCGACGTTTTTGATCTGGTACTCAGCGTAGGCACGTTGATTAAGAGGCATTTTTTCTCCTTGCCTGATCGTCATACGTCAGGACTTTTTTGAATGAACTCTCTCCTCAAGCGAGGTGCGATTCCTTATCGCTCTCTCATTCTTGATGACATCAGATTACCTTATTTTTGCCTTTTTGTCAATGATTCCTGACG
>MGFD01000008.1:0-13932 GCA_001791715.1 Candidatus Uhrbacteria bacterium RIFOXYB2_FULL_45_11
CAAAACGATTAAAAGGAACGTTGATTGAACTTGCGTATCCATCGGTCGGAGCAACAGAAACAGCCATTCTCGCCGGCGTACTTGCGGAGGGTCGAACAACCATTCGCAATGCGGCCGGAGAACCAGAGGTCAAACAACTTATTATGATGCTCCAAAACATGGGAGCAATCATTCAGATAAATTCTGGACGTTGGATTGAGATTTTTGGTGTCGAAAAATTGCACGGAACAGAAGTGACAGTGATGCCGGATCGTATGGAAGCGGCGTCGTATGCATCGATGGCCATTGGAACACGTGGTGAAATTTTTGTGTCCGGCGCAGAACATGCACACATGATGACATTTTTAAACGCCGTCAGACGCATCGGTGGGGAATATGAGGTGAAACAAAACGGAATTTTGTTTCGCGGAACACGCCCACTCAAAGGAATCGAACTTGAAACGGATACGCACCCTGGATTTATGACAGATTGGCAGCAGCCATTTGTAACGGTGCTCACACAGGCGGAAGGAACATCTGTTGTTCATGAAACGGTGTATGAAGAACGATTCGGCTACACAGAAGCTCTGAAAAAAATGGGAGCAGACATTACGTTATTTTCAAACTGTCTCGGAGAAATTGCCTGTCGATTTAAGGGGATGAACTATAAACATTCGGCGGTGATCAATGGTCCGTCAAAATTGCACGCAGCAGAAGTTGAAGTGCCAGACATTCGCGCTGGACTCGCATTTGTTGTCGCAGCACTCATTGCAGACGGAACATCTTCGCTTACCGGAATCGAACATCTCGATCGCGGATATGAAAATTTGGAAGAGAAGCTGCGAGGGGTTGGTGCTCAAATTAAACGTGTTTAGTCTATGTTTCTCACATTACTTTTTTCTTCACCTCCACTTGCCTTTGCTTGGGTTGTTGCAATTTTGTGTTCGCTCACTGTTCATGAATTCTCACACGCGCTTGTTGGAAAATTAAAAGGAGATCAAACGGCAGAGCGTGAAGGACGACTCACTTTGAATCCACTCGCGCACTTGGATCTGTTTGGATTCATTCCGCTTTTGTTGTTTGGATTTGGATGGGCAAAACCCGTTCCGTTTAACCCGTATAATTTAAAAAATCCAAAATGGGATTCCGTGATGATTTCTCTTGCGGGACCTGTCTCAAATCTTTTGATCGCCATTGTTTCGTCCATTGCGTTTCGATTGCTTGTGGTTGAAGGTGGAATGTCACCGTACAGTTTGCTCACCGCATTTTTGTTTTTTCTGATTTTATTGAATTTATTTTTAGCACTTTTCAATATCATTCCGATTGCTCCGCTCGATGGTTCAAAATTATTTTTTGCGCTTTTTGATGCGCCAAAATATCAGGATCTCAGAAATTTTGTCGCGATTCGCGGTCCACAAATTCTCATGTTTGCCGTTTTCGTTTCTCTTCTGACAAACTTTAACGTGTTCTTTTTCATCTCTACTCCCGCCTATGCCATTTGCGATGCGTTGTCGGGGGCGAGTTGCGCGGCGTATCAAGGATTATTGTTTTCGTCGTTATAAAAAAATCGACGATTGTCGATTACGTTTCGTTGATGAGCAACAGGAGGTGTTTTGCCACTTCGTGTTGTTTTGTTTTTGGAAGTCCTGAAAGTTTTTTTACAATTGATTCCGCAATCGTTTTTGCGGAGTGTTGTGTGTCAAAGAGAAAAGATTCATGCCAGATAGGCGCGGGAAGAATTTCATGTACGCGGAGCGGCTCTGCTTGTTTTAGAAATTCCGGTGTCCATGTGTACTGATAATATCCGCGCGATCCGATTCCTGATGTTGTAAAAACACCACAACGAACGAGTGTATAGAGTCGTGTACTCAGGGTGTTTTCAGAAATATTGAGTGTACGCATGAAATGACGAATGTCACTGCAAAAGAACGGTTTGTCTTGCGTGCTGACTCGAAGTTCTGCAACAAATTCGCGCATCTTGCGCGAAAGAGGTTTCAGTTCGATGGTTCTCATGTAGTTCTCCTGTCGACATCGACCGCGCAGGAAACCATTTTTTTGATGAATCGTCAAGAGTGGTTTGACGATCATACTGTTTTCCCTTACGCTCAAATCAGCTCTTTTCTTGGAGGATTCCATGTCTCATCATTTGATGCCGCGTTTTTTTTCGGTGATTCATGTTTTGGATGATGTGCAAACACTCCGAAATGTTCGTATCGCGTTTGAGAATGGCGCGCATGGAGTTTTCCTCATCAATCACACGTGTGGTGCTGAGCGTTTGCTCGGTATTTATTACATTGTGCGCACGGTGTTTTCTAAACATTGGATCGGTCTTAATTGTCTTGATCTTGATCCACTTCAGGCACTATCGGTTGTGCCACAAGATGCAAACGCCCTTTGGGTTGATTCTGTACGCATCGATCTTGCGGCGAAAGATCCTGTTCAACACACGCGCCGTTACCATGAGTTTCGTCGACCATCAAACACGCGCTGGCGCGGAGAATTGTTTGGCGGCGTTGCGTTCAAGTATCAGCCGCAAAACGGTGATCCTGCACATGAAGCACAACTCGCCGCACCATTTGTGGACGTCATCACAACAAGTGGTTCGGAAACAGGATCGGCTCCAGACGTTCACAAAATTCGTCTCATGAAAGAAGCTGTTCCGAACAAACCCCTCGCGATTGCAAGCGGCATGACTCCAGAAAACATTCGCATCTTCCTTCCGTACGCCGACTATTTTCTTGTCGCGACCGGAATCAGCGATTCGCATACAGAACTGAATCCCGCTCGCGTTCGCGCATTTGCAGACGCCATGGGGGAGACTCATTGATACGGCCTGAGAAGTTTCTCAGGTTTTTTGTTTGAAAAAACGTAGAAAAACCCCATAAACACTTGACAAAATCGTGTTTTTATGGTATATTGATCCGTCAAAAATCGGGCGAAGTGTGCCTTGTTTTTGTACGATTGTTCGCTAAAACCGAACCTTTATTGTATTGAATTTGTCATTGCGAGCGAAGCGAAGCAATCTTTACGGTTAAGATTGCTTCGTCGTCGAACTCCTCTCAATAACACGGAAAAATGAGGTGACACATGTCTGACAAAATCTTCCGGCTTCCGTTCGACGATTACGAGGAGCAGTTCCTCGAACTCGTGCGTAACCATCAGGTTGTTATCCTCGCGGCCCAAACAGGCGCGGGGAAGTCGACCAGGGGTCCGCTCGCGCTCTTGCGTGCTGGACTCGGCAGCGACAAGTTGATCGGGGTTTCCGAACCTCGGCGGCCGGCCGCGACGCTGCTTGCGGAATGGGTGGCAGAACTTCACGGAACCAAAGCTGGGACCGTGGTTGGCTATCAGATTGGTCATGACAAGCAGATCTCGAAAGCGACTGAACTTGTGTACTTGACCGAAGGCGTGATTCTAAATCAGCTCCATTCGGATCCGCTTCTTTCGCGCTACAGCATCATCTGCCTCGACGAGGTGCATGAGCGTGGAGTGACTCAAGATCTGCTCATGGCGCTCGTGAAGAACGTGCTCCCGAAGCGCCCCGACCTGAAGGTCGTGGTCATGTCGGCCACCATCGATACGGACAAGTTCTCGCGCTACTTCGGCAACGCTCCCGTGCTCACGGTCCCTGGTCGGGTTTTCCCGGTCGAGGTTCGTTACGCGCGTGAGACGCCGGAGAACGGCGAAATGGTTGATGCAATGGTCGAGAAGATTCTCGAGATTTTGCACAGCAATGAGCCGGGCGACATCCTTGCATTCCTTCCGGATCAAGCGATGATCACGCGAGTCATTGAGAAGCTAGAAAAAGAAAAGGTGCGCGAATTGTCTCTGTATCGGTTCCTGCCGCTCTATGGCTCGCAGGCGCCAGATGATCAGAAGGAAGTGTTCAAGGTCGATCATCGCCGCCGCATCATTGTGGCGACGAACATTGCGGAAACATCGCTGACGATTGATCCTCTTGGACACATCGTCGACTCTGGACTCATCAAGGCGACGGTCTACGTCGATGCCAACATGTCCGCACTGCAAGTGATCGAGCATTCGAAAGCTGGTTGTGATCAACGCGCAGGACGAGTTGGTCGAACGAAAGGTGGTATTTGCCATCGTCTGTATACAAAGGAAGATTTCGAAAGCCGCGTGGAATTCACGAAGCCTGAGATCTTGCGCGTGTCGCTTGATCAGGTGCTTCTGAATCTGCGTTGTATGAAGCATTCACTTGCGAAAATCCTCGCTCTCGACCTCTTGGATGCTCCGAAGCCTGAGCAGTGGAAAGACGCCGAAACGCGTCT
Organism: Candidatus Uhrbacteria bacterium RIFOXYB2_FULL_45_11; assembly: GCA_001791715.1. Classification (GTDB taxonomy): domain Bacteria; phylum Patescibacteriota; class Patescibacteriia; order UBA9934; family GWF2-40-263; genus XYB2-FULL-45-11. The sequence goes on from MGFD01000008.1 coordinate 4,269, forward strand.
GAAGATGCTTGGTGCGATTCGTCCGAACGGGACGGTTGCGCCGGACGGATATCGTATGAAGCGATTTCGTGTCGATCCGATGATCGGCCGCATGATCCTTGAGGGCGAACGGCGCGGGTGTCTTGAAGAAGTGATTACGATCGCTGCGTGCCTTGCCGGCACGAAGCCGATCTTCGTTGCTCCAAAAGACAAACGTGAAGAAGCTCGCAAGGCAAAGAAAGCCTTTGACGATCCGAACTCGGACTTGCTCACCTTTCTCAAGGTGTGGCGGGAATGGGATAAAAGGGAAGGGGATCGTCGGTGGGCGAGAGAGAATTTTCTTTCGTCTCGGGCGCTCTGTCAGGCAGATCAGATGCGTGATCAGTTGATCGATGTGCTCGTGCGAGAAAACGTTACGAATTCATCATCAGACAATGATGTTGAGCTTCGTAAAGCGATTGCTGCTGGGCTCATCATGAACCTCGCTCAGAAGTCTGGGCAGTACGATTATTTCTGGAATGGCCGCACAACGTTTGTTTCTCCAGGGTCAGCACTGTTTAGCAGTGCTCCGAGTTGGCTCGTATGCACCGAAGCGAGGGCGTCCACGACGACCCAATTGGATCGGATGGGGCGCGAGCGAAAGGTGACGCGGGTCTACATGCAGAATTGCCACGCGATCGAATATGCGTGGTTGAGCGAACTTGTGTCTAAGGATGCTTGTGAGATCGAAATTCATGTCGATCAAGCAATGTACTCGTCTCAAGTCTTGGTTGAATACAGTCGCAAGTGGAATGGAATTGAAATCGAGCGGAAAATCTTGGAGACGCTTTCGGAAGCGGATCTTCCGCTCATCGCCACTTTGGTTGCGAAGAGTTTTGTAAACGGGTACGGTTTTTTCTACAACAATGCGAGCAAGCTTCTGTTGAAGGTGTGGAAGGCGCTTGCTCCATCGGTTCCGTATCATGTTGTTGGTGCCGAACGATATGTATTTTTGCAGTCGACGATCGAGTCGTTTGCAAACGTGATTACGAAAAAGATTGCAGGTGCAACTTCCGTCACGGAAGTACTTGCTCTCATGAACAAGATAGACGTGGTAGATTTTTTGACCGGCGACGCGCTCGAGGCATACCAAGCGGAATACGCGGCAGAAATGCGGCGTCAACGTGAGGAAGCAGAGGCGCAAGCTCATCGAGATGAAGAAGCTCGCTTGGCGCGTGAAACAGCGCAAGCTGTATTCGCTCCGCTACGCGCAGAGCTTGAAGGTCTTGATGGTCGCATGCGTACCCTTGGGTATGTGTTCGATTATTCGAGTGGCAGGCGGTTGAACTTCAATGAAGATTATCGGCGTAGGCTGACGTGTGATTACGTCAACAGTGCGCGTGTGTCTTATCTGACAGCTGCACAAGACGGACTGCAACAGTATGCAGCGATTGTTGAGCGACTAGAGCATGAGCATGCGGAGCGTGTTGAACGTGAACGCATTGATCGTGAAGAGTGTTTGGTTGTTCGTTCAAACACGATTCGGTTGCCAAAGTCGCTTGTGGAAGAGAAGGAGCTCATTGTACTTTGGCTTGCGGAACTTGACGCGGCGAAGCAGGCTCTCGAAGCCGAACTCGCATTTGTTGCAGACCTCAAGCGGAAAGTGTCTTTAGGCGAAGTTCTTTGCCTCACGTTCAGAGATCGCGGCAATGGAACCATGGTCGCAGAGTACAAGCGCGAGCTTGTCGATGCACCCTATGGTGACGATCTGTCCCGGTATCCGAACGCTGGCGAATCCTGGTGGTGTCACGTGATCCCCGGGAACGGCCCGACCAAAATTAGTCTCTACCGCAAGGTGGGGAAGACGAAGGTCGATGTCGAGAAAGTCCTCAAAGACGGACTCGATATGTTCCCAGGTCTCCCGAGTCAGCTCCTTCAGTAGAAGTTCTCCTTGCCCCGTGCGTTCAAAACGCCCGGGGTTTTTCTTTTCCTCAACAGGATTTATCATTGACATAAATATCTTTTTGCGATAGGTTTGCATGTCATTTTTGTGTGAATGACTGGAGGAATCGTGAATCAATTGATGGATCGTATCTCGTTCTTTTCCCCTGTTTTGGTGACGTGCCTTCTTGTTAGTGTTCTATTTCGTGTTTATATGAAGTGGATCACAGCACGTATTGGTAAGGACCGCTTAAACGACATCGAGTGGCTGAAAACACACAATGTCGCTGTTGCTTGTAAGATCGGTTTTCCGTCGATCTTTATCTCGGCACCGTTTGTCGAAGAGCTTGTCTTTCGAGCACCATTACTTATTTGTTTTCCTGCATGGACAAACGAGGCTCGTATCTGGTTGATTGTTTCGAGTGTTGCCTTCGGCGCTTCTCACTGGTTTGGTAAGGTGTTTGAGGCAGTAGAGGTTCATGGCGCAGAAATAGGTGATCTCGAATCGAATGACATGACGAAAGAGATGGAAAAAGTAACGCAGGAAAAAAAAGAAAAAAGTGCTTTTTGCAAAGATATATCAATTCGTTTTTACGACATGTCTTGGTTTTGGGTTTGGATATCTTTGTCTCCTGTATCAGTCTCTTTGGGTGGCTATTGTTGCTCACGCCCTTGCGAACATGATTTTTCCATTTCTTATGCCGTTTCTCTTGTCTTTGATCGTGATTGTGGTATTCATGATCCGAAACGCTACTTTGGATGGGTGGCTGTGGTGGAAACGACGAAGACACCGTTCTTTTTAATCAAGCAATTCTTAGACTCTAAATCAGCCTTGGCTGATTTTTTCTTTTCCCCAATATTCTTGACACGTCGTTCGCGAACGACGTGTCTTGACGCTACGTACCCTCCATGATATCTTTTGGCCACATAAAACGCTGCTGAAATTCAGAAATTCGTCGACCTCAATTTATTTGAGTTTTATTTTTCTTATAAAGCCTCTCTTGCTTCTCAAGCATCTCAGGCCTCTCTAGCTTTCACCCACTATGCCAACAGTCAATCAACTTATTCGTAAAGGACGCACAAGCAAAGGATCCAAGTCAAAGTCTCCTGCCATGCAGTACACATTTGACTCCTTGCACCGCAAAAAAACTTCCCTTACAAAAGGAAGCCCATTTAAGCGTGGTGTTTGTGTGAAGGTGTCTACAATGACTCCAAAGAAACCAAACTCTGCTATTCGTAAAGTCGCCCGCGTGCGTCTTTCAAACGGAACAGAAGTAAACGCTTACATTCCAGGAGAAGGTCACAACTTGCAGGAGCACTCCATTGTCATGATTCGTGGAGGAAAAGTTAAAGATCTTCCGGGTGTGCGTTATCACATCGTTCGTGGTGTGTATGATGCCCAAGGAGTAAAGGGTCGTATGCAAGGCCGTTCAAAATACGGTGCACAACGTCCAAAGGCAAAAAAGGCTTAATATTCATTCATGAGTGGAGTACCTGATTATTGAGTCAGGGAAGTTCACCCGGCAGCTGCCGGGACATTCCATTCGATTACTTCATAAATTTATGCGCGGAAAAAAAGCGACCCGACGTGAGATTACCCCAGACCCTAAGTTTGGAAATGTTGTTGTTGCAAAACTCATCAACACCATCATGCAAAACGGAAAGAAGACCGTTGCACAAGGAATTGTGTATGACGCGTTTGAACTCATGAACAAAAAAACAAGTGAAGACCCAATTGAAACGTTTGAAAAAGCGCTTAAAAACGTCATGCCTTCTTTGGAAGTGAAGAGTAAGCGTGTTGGTGGAGCAAACTATCAAGTTCCAATGTCTGTTCGCGGTGATCGCCGTTATCTTTTGACATTCCGCTGGATTATTACAGCTGCTCGTGCAAAGAAAGGACGCCGCATGGCAGAAAAGCTTGCCGATGAATTGCTTGCAGCCGCAAACGGAGAAGGGGATGCAGTAAAGAAGAAATTGGATGTTCAAAGAATGGCAGAAGCAAACCGTGCCTTCGCACACTTCGCTAAGTAATTTCTTCGGCATCTATTGCCTTTAAAGCCTTTATCGCATTTATAGCCTTTCTTCTATATGCCTCGTGAATACCCACTGCAAGACGTCCGCAACTTCGGAATTTTCGCTCATATTGACGCGGGAAAAACAACCGTTTCTGAACGCGTGCTTTTTTACACAGGAAAGAAACACAAAATTGGTGAAGTTCATGAAGGTGCTGCAACCATGGACTGGATGGAACAAGAAAAAGAACGTGGAATTACTATCACAGCTGCTGCAACAACCTGTTTTTGGAAAGATCATCAATTAAACTTGATTGATACTCCAGGACACATTGACTTTACCGTTGAAGTTAAACGCTCAATGCGTGTCTTGGACGGAGGAATTGCGGTTTTTGATGGTGTTGCCGGAGTGGAACCACAATCTGAAACAAACTGGCGCTATGCAGATGATTTTAAAGTGCCTCGCATTGTTTTCATTAACAAGCTTGACCGTACGGGAGCAGATTTTTATAAAGACGTTGCCTCTGTTCACAACCGTCTCACAAAGCGTGCATACTGCATTCAACTTCCAATCGGAACAGAAGGTGGATTTAACGGAATCATCGACCTCTTGAAAATGCGTGCATTCATGTACCGCGATGAAGCGGGACGTGAAGTAGAAGAAACAGACATTCCAGAAGAATACAAAGCAAAAGCAAACGAGTATCGCACGATTCTCGTTGAAGCTGTTTGTGAGAATGATGAAAAATTGATGGAAAAGTATTTGGCAGGTGAATTCATTACAGAAGCAGAAATGAATCCTGTTATTCGTCGCACAACCATCTCAAACGAATTCATTCCAATCATGTGCGGTTCCGCGCTTAAAAACAAAGGTGTTCAACTTTTGTTGGATGCGGTTGTTGCGTATCTTCCAAGCCCATTGGATGTTCCATCTTTTCACGGAACAGACCCAGATGATCACGAAAAAATCATCGATCGTCATTCCTCTGATACAGAACCATTTGCAGCTCTCGCGTTTAAGATCGCGGCGGATCCATTTGTTGGAAAGCTTGCTTTCTTCCGTGTGTACTCTGGTTCCGTAAAAGCAGGTACATACATTTTGAACTCATCTAACGGAGCAAAGGAACGTGTTGGACGTATTGTCCGTTTGCACGCAAACACCCGTGAAGAAGTTCAAGAGGTCTATGCCGGAGAAATCGCGGCCATGGTAGGACTCAAAGAAACATTTACTGGTCACACACTTTGTGATCCTGAAAACCCAATCTTGCTTGAGGCAATTGTGTTCCCAGAACCAGTTATCTCTATCGCGATTGAACCAAAAACAAAAGGAGACCAAGAAAAAATGGGAGTCGCTCTTCAAAAATTGGCTGAAGAAGACCCAACCTTCCGCGTTCGTACGGACGAGGAGACAAACCAAGTTATTATTTCCGGAATGGGAGAGCTTCACTTGGACATCATTGTGGATCGCATGAAGCGTGAGTTCTCCGTTGATTGTAACGTTGGAACTCCACAGGTTTCTTACCGTGAAACTATCAAAGGAAACGCGGAAGGAGAAGGAAAATACGTTCGTCAAACAGGTGGAAAAGGACAATACGGACACGCAGTTGTACGCATTGAAAAACTTCCTCCAGGATCTGGATTCGAATTCGAAGAAGAAATCAAAGGTGGATCTGTTCCAAAAGAATTCTTTAACCCTATTGAAAAAGGTGCACACGAAGCCGCAGATCGCGGAGTTCTCGCTGGATACCCACTTTTGGATGTTAAGGTTATCTTGACCGATGGTTCATTCCATGACGTTGACTCTTCAGAAGCAGCCTTTAAGATCGCAGGATCGATGGCATTCCAAGACGCAGCAAAGAAAGCTGGTGTGGAACTCATGGAGCCAATCATGAAAGTAGAGGCTGTAACGCCAGAAGACTTCATGGGATCCGTTGTTGGAGACATGAACGCAAAGCGTGGACAAATTCAAAGTATGGAAGACCGCTCAGGAGCAAAAGTTATCCTCGCGTTTATTCCACTCGCAGAAATGTTCGGCTACGCAACAACATTGCGCAGCATGACACAGGGTCGCGCAAGTTACTCCATGGAATTTGATCACTATGATGCTGTTCCAGGCGGAGTTGCAAAAGAAATTATTGAAAAGCGCGGAGGTCAAAACCGCCGTGTTGGAAACTAAAAAAAGAAAAAATCATCCCAAAAATGTCGGGATGATTTTTTTGTGGATATCTTTTCTTGCACGGACCTATCGGGGGGGGGAGAATTTGAATGAAATTCAATAAGAATATTTTTTTATGTCAGAACCAAGAAGAGATGGATTCGGTGGTGATATGTTGGGCTCATCTGTAAAAAGTGATAATTTTAAAAACAAAAGTGAGGTATCAGTAGAACTCGGTCATTCTATAACTGATACAAGCGGAATACCAGATTCTTTAAAAGAAGTTTTTTTAGAATTAGTAAAATCATCAAATGATGTTACATATGAAAAAAACAGAGAAATAGGGAATTTCATCAACTTGATCAGATCTGCAAAACCAGATGAGATTAAAGTTGCCATGGAACTCTATAAAAAAATAAAAGCGTATAAAGAAACGACCGAATGGGCGAGGATTGTGAGTGAAAACGAAAAATCGGCAACACAAGAAGAAGATCCTACTCACATGTATCATGTTGATCATGACGAATTTCGCAGAAGTAATGTTAAAGATCTTACAGAAAAAGTAAGAGAATTTGCTGCAGAATTAGATGGTGATTCATGGTTAAAAAAAGCAGCGGAGGGAGAATATGTTTTTCGTCCAATACTTGATTATTCACCAGATCAAATTCAAAAAATTGGTCAATTATCAGAGATCAATCAGCCGATCGATAATATGGATAATGTAAATCAAGCATTCTCCGGTGAAGAAAAAGATGAGATTATAAGACGTCTTGTGGTAGGAGATACAATTTTGGATTTACTAACAGATAATCGAAGATATTTATCTTCATATCAAGATCAGTTACCATCTGATGCTACATCTTTACAATATTCTGTTAATGCGTTTGTGAAGAAAAATCCTATCGATATCAAAAAATTAACAGAACAGTTTGAATTTGATATTGGAGAAGTATAAATAAAATGACTGTCTTCAGAAAAGACTACAAAAGAAATTATTGAAAAGCTTGGTGGACAAAACCGCCGTGTTGGAAACTAGTGAAAAAACATCTCGAAAAATGTCGGGATGTTTTTGATTTTGTGGATAACTTTTCTTGCACGGACCTATCGGGGGGGGGTACTATTTGTGGAGAAAATCAATAAAAATATTTTTTTTATGGGAGATCCAAAACGAGGCGGGTACGATCCATCAATGGAAACATCTCGAGAAACTCAAGAGCAATTTGAAGCACGTGTTGAACAATCAACTGGAATGAAGTTTTCAGAGATTCCAAAAGGGGAGCCTGGTGATATCGTGTTGCCAATTCTTGAGAAGAAAGGCAATGTTTATGTTGTGGGATTTGGTTATCCTGATGAAGATGAAGATACGGGTGAAAAAACGTATCACGAATTCCGTGTTGTGGATTTGTCGGATGTAAAAGAATAGGTGATTGAAAACGAGTCTCGAAAGAGACTCGTTTTACTTTTTTATATAAAGTCTCACATTCCCAATTGTTTTTTCCTCCTTCCACTTCGGAAACTTAAATCCATTCGCCACTACCCGCGCGCCGACTGGCAATTCTTTTTGCAGCTTTTCCTCAATGCCTTTCATGGCGTAAGAGATTTGATAAAGCAGAACAAGATTTGTGTTCGATACATCAACGTGCCAAAATGAATCAGGATAGATTTCGATTTTATCGGATAGATGTTCGCTCTCGGCGAGTTCGCGAGATTGTTTTACGAGCCAGTGTTGAATTTCATATCCAATCGATTTTTTTGCTCCGGCTTTTGCGGCCGCAATCAGTAATCGACCGTCACCCGAACCAAGATCCATGACAATGTCTGTTGGTTGAATATTCGCGAGTTCGAGCATTATCGGAATAGCTTCAACCGGCGTTCCAACATAAATCCCTCCGCCTGCAAATGTTGGGATTGAAATGCGAATTAAATCGCGTGCGGCAAAGAACAAGTAAATGAGTGCGCCGATCCCAATAAATCCAAGGAGAATATAATAAAAAAACATAAAATTATTCTTTCATTCGAATTTCGGATTTAGAATTTCGGATTTTTGCCTTCATCATATGATTCCAAAAAAAGTTCTTAAAGCGTTTGGGTTTGATGATGTTTCGTCGACGAAACAGCTTTCGTCCGGGCTCATTCACCAAACGTTTCTTATAAAGAATGATCGCAAACAGTATATCATTCAACGATTGCATCCGGTATTGGCTTCGAAAGAAATCGCCGCGGATTTTTTGGCCGTTACAAAGTATTTGCATGAAGAGAAGTTCCTCGCGCCTGAATGTGTCCTCTCAAAAAAAGGCGAAGTCCTGGTCGATGACGGTAAATGGAACTGGCGCGCGCAGACTTGTGTGCCGGGTAAAACCATCTCCTTATTAAAGGATAAGAAGATGTCTGCGGAAGCAGGGAAGATCTATGCGCGCTTTCATGAAACAATGTCCGCAATGCCGTATAAATTTCAATCAAAGAAAGTTTTGCATGACACAGAAGCGATCTTTGAGAAGTTTCGCCACACAGTCGACGCGTATCGAGACTCAGAACTCATGCTTGATGTGATTGATCTTGTTGTGTTTCTCCTTGAACACACACCGAAATATTTTTTGCCAAAGACATTGCCACTTCGTGTGATTCACGGTGATCCGAAGATTTCAAACATTCTTTTCGACGCGTCAGGAAAAGCAAAAGCACTTGTTGATCTTGATACATGTAATCGCAGACCTGTTCTTGTTGAACTTGGTGATGCGTTTCGATCCTGGTGCGGAGGAAGGGAAGATGATCTAAAGAATACATTCTCCATTCCATTATTCCGCTCGGCATGGACAGGATACGCAGCAAATGCTGCGTTTCTAACCAAAACAGAGCGAAAATACTTAGGAAAAGCAATCGGAACCATCACACTCGAACTCGCTTGCCGTTTCATGACGGATTACTTTACAGACGATTACTTTGGTTGGGATGCATTGCGATACGCATCTCGCCGAGATCACAATCTCGCGCGCACACGAGGCCAAATCAGTGAGTTTAAAGATTATCTAAAAAAACGCCAAATCATTGAGAAAATTATTCAAAAAACAGCTTGACACGAGGATCGAATCGACTAAAATGCGCTCATATGAAAGATCAGCTTAAACGCATCTTGAACCTGGTTCGAAAAACAGGCGACACCATGATCGTTACAGATCCAAACGGAGACGATGTTTACGTTGTGATGGGGCTCGATCAGTATGAAAACATCTTAAATGACACCAATTTCGATCGTTCAGAAGATGTTCTAGATGAACCAGAAGGGTATCGGCATAACATTCCACAAGAAAATGGATGGGTTTGGGGAGGGGAAACAATAGATGAAGTTTCTGAAAATGAAGAACTCATCGAAAAAAAAGCGGACATATGGAGCACAATGAAGCCAGCCGGAGACGAATCAGAAACTTGGGATTTAGCACATCTTTCAGAAGATGAGGTTGTGGATCTAGAAGAACAGTACAAAAAGTATACACAGGAGCCAGAGTTGCCTCATGTACCTGAAGCGAATTTAGAAGCTGAAAATAAAGAAATTTCGCCAAAATTAGAGGAAAACGAAGACGAATTTGGCGAAGAACAGTTT
>MGFD01000008.1:13992-26978 GCA_001791715.1 Candidatus Uhrbacteria bacterium RIFOXYB2_FULL_45_11
TAAAATAAGCAAAAATTAATTTTGGGCATTTAGCCCTTTCTCATCTTTATGGCAGAAGCATTTGCGCGCAACAAGCCGCACGTTAACGTTGGAACCATCGGTCACGTTGACCACGGTAAAACAACAACAACAGCTGCCCTCCTCGCCGTTTTGGCTGCAAGAGGATTGGCTGCTCAAACTAAGGGAATGGACGATTTGGATAAAGCTCCAGAGTCAAAAGCTCGTGGAATCACAATCGCAACCGCTCACTGTGAATATGAGTCTGAAAAGCGTCACTACGCTCACGTGGACTGTCCAGGACACGCAGACTACATCAAGAACATGATCACAGGTGCTGCTCAAATGGACGGCGCAATCTTGGTTGTTTCTGCTGCAGACGGCCCAATGCCACAAACACGTGAGCACATCTTGCTCGCACACCAAGTTGGAGTTCCAGCTATGGTAGTCTTCTTGAACAAAGTAGACATGGTAGATGATCCAGAACTTATCGATCTCGTTGAAGAAGAAGTTCGTGATCTTTTGAAAAAATACAAATTCCCAGGTGATGAAGTACCTGTTATTCGTGGATCAGCTCTCAAGGCCCTCAACAACCCAACAGATCCAGAAGCATCAAAATGCATCATGGATATCGTTGCAGCGCTTGACTCCTACATCCCAGAGCCTGTTCGTGAAACAGACAAGCCACTCCTCATGCCAATTGAAGACGTCTTCTCCATTGAAGGACGTGGAACGGTGGTAACAGGACGCATTGAGCGTGGAACCATCAATTTGAACGATGAAGTTCAATTGGTCGGAATTCATGAAGAACCACAAAAAACAATCGTTACTGGAATCGAAATGTTCAACAAGTCTTTGCAACAAGGACTTGCTGGAGATAACGCAGGAATCTTGCTTCGTGGAATTAAGAAAGAAGATGTCGAGCGCGGAATGGTTCTTGCTAAACCAGGATCCATTACTCCTCACACAGAATTCGAAGCAGAAATCTACGCACTTACAAAAGAAGAAGGTGGACGCCACAAACCATTCTTTAAGGGATATAAGCCACAGTTCTACGTCCGTACAACAGACGTAACAGGTGAAGTTATTCTTCCAGAAGGAACAGAAATGGTTATGCCTGGAGACACCGTTAGTGCAACTGTTAAACTCATTCACCCAGTTGCTTTGGAAGAAAAGATGAACTTCGCTATTCGCGAAGGTGGAAAAACAGTTGGAGCTGGAATCGTTGTAAAAATTATCAAGTAATTTAACGTATTAAGGGGCGCTTCTCGTCCCTTAATACATCGCTCTTTCTTTCCTAATTGTGACGAATACAACAAAAAAAGAACAAGAGGACAAACCACGTTTGCGTATCAAAATTCGTGCGTACGATAGCAAGATCATTGATCAAGCTACGGAAACGATTTTGAAAACCGTTGAACGTTCTGGAGCAAAAGTTATCGGTCCAATCCCTCTTCCAACAGAGAAGAAGAAATACACCGTTAACCGCTCTACGTTCGTCCACAAAGATTCTCGTGATCAGTTTGAAATGCGTGTTCATAAGCGCATTATAGACATCACAGAAACAACAGACAAAACTATTGATGCCCTGATGAGTTTAAACCTCCCAGCTGGTGTCGATGTCGAAATCAAAACATAACCCTGACTTCGGTCGGGTTTCAGAGAAAAGAACTTTTCTTTCATCTGAAGCCTGACTGAATCAAGCAATCAATTAAACAAGGAAGAAAGATCTTACGCATCTGGTACGTACTTGCAAGAAAACCTTCCTGAGCTTTGAACGATTGTCCCGGAGATTATTACATTGTAAGCAACAATTCCTTCGTACAAACGGTATTCCTCCAGAATTTTGGAGATCTTGTATTAGGGGCTAGAAGCCGAACGTTATTTGTAAAAATGACTTTCGACTTCTAGCTTTTGTGCTAGTAAGCATTGAAAACACGTATGCCATTTATCATCGGACGCAAAGTCGAAATGACACAACAATTTAAGGATGACGGTACCGTCGTTCCGGTTACGCTTATTAAAGCCGAGCCAAATATTGTTACCCAAATCCGCGAAGAATCACGCGACGGTTACGTTGCTGTTCAGATTGGATCTGAGGTTACAACCAAATCACTCGTCAAGAGTGAGGCGGGGCACCTCACAGAACTTCCGCAAATGAAAACTTTGCGTGAGTTTCGTGTGGCGCGTGTTCCAGAAAATTACGTGCGTGGAGCAGAAATTCGCGTAAGCGATTTTATTCCCGGCACAAAAGTTGACATCGTTGGTGTTTCAAAAGGTCGTGGGTTTGCTGGTGTTATGAGACGCCACCACTTCGCAGGAAGTAAAGCAACTCACGGTAACAAAGATCAACAACGCATGGGAGGATCTATTGGTTCTCAACGCCAAGGAAAAGTTATCAAGGGTCAACGCATGGGTGGACATATGGGTGATGCGCGTGTGACTGTTAAAAATCTTGAAGTTGTCTCCTTTGATGCAGATAAAAACTTACTTGCAGTAAAAGGTGCGATTCCAGGTGCACGTGGAGGACTTATCTTGGTTCGTTCACATGAAAGAAAACAATTATGGCAGTAGTATCCCTCCTCAATACAAAAGGTGAACAAGTCGGATCGCTTACATTGGAAGCGAGTTTGTTTGACGTAAAAATGAACCCCGCACTCATTCACGAAGCTGTTGTTGCCCAACAAGCAAACTCTCGTGAGGCAATTGCGCACACAAAAACACGTGGCGAAGTTGCTGGTTCAAGCAAAAAACCATGGAAACAAAAGGGAACAGGACGTGCTCGTCATGGTTCCACAAAGTCCCCAATTTGGGTTGGTGGTGGAATCACTTTTGGTCCACGTAATGAACGAAATTTTTCTCTGAAGATCAACAAACGTGCAAAGCGAAAAGCGCTTGCCATGATCTTGTCTGAAAAGGTTTCATCAGAACGTTTTGTTGCCGTTGATGTTTTGGATCTTAAAGATGGCAAAACAAAAGAATTGGCAATGATTCTTAAAAATTTGCCAATTTCAAAAAAGAAAACACTCATCGTTCTTCCGCCAGCACAAAAGGATGTTGCGATTGCTGCAAAGAACATGAAGGGTATTGAGACAATGCCGTCAAATACATTAAACGTTGTCGATCTCTTAAAGGCAGACGTTGTGTTGATCTCAAAAGAAGCGATTGACATGATCACTCAAACTTACAAGCGAGCGTAACGGTATGGGAATTTTCAAAAAAAACAATTCAACAACGAAAGTGCCTAAGGTGGCAAAAGAAAAGAAAGAGGTTTCAGTTTCTGAAACAAAGAAACTTGCCCCATTCACTTCTTCTGTGCTTATTCGCCCAATCGTTACAGAAAAAAGTGCGATTCTCGCTTCCAAAAATTCGTACGTCTTTGCTGTAGCAAAGACTGCAAATAAAATCGAGATCGCGTCTGCTGTTCGTAAAATGTACGGTCTTTCACCTGAATCCGTAAACATTCAGAATGTACGCGGAAAATACGTACGTCGCGGAAAAGTTGATGGACATCGCAAAGCTTGGAAAAAAGCTATCGTTACATTGCCTAAAGGAAAAACTTTGAATATTTACGAAGGGGTCTAATCAGGGCTGCAACGAGAATTAACAACACTTATGCCAGTTAAACGCTACAAACCAACGACTGCAGGACGCCGCAATTCAAGTGTGGATACTTTTGAAGATCTCACAGCTTTTAAGCCGTTGAAATCTCTTACAATTCACAAAAAGAAATTTGCTGGTCGTTCAAATGGAAAAATCACAGTTCGTCATCAGGGTGGCGGTGCGAAACAACGCATTCGTCTCGTCGATGCAAAACGTGATAAATTTGATGTTCCTGCTAAAGTAGCAACCATTGAATACGATCCAAACCGCGGTGCACGTATCGCTCTTCTCTTTTATAAAGATGGGGAAAAACGTTACATTGTAGCCCCTATTGGTTTGAAGGTTGGTGATACTGTTGTCTCTTCAAAACAAAAAGGAGAAATTCAAACAGGAAATCGTTTTTCACTTGAACACATTCCAGTTGGAATTCAAGTGTATGACATCGAACTTCAACCTGGAAAAGGTGGACAATTGGTTCGCGGTGCGGGCTCTACAGCGCAACTTATGGCTGTCGAAGGTTCATACGCTACAATCAAATTACCTTCAGGTGAAATTCGCATGGTCTTTAAACAGTGTATGGCCACGATTGGTCAAACCTCTAATCCAGATCGTCGATTGATTCGTTGGGGTAAGGCTGGTCGTACACGCCATCGCGGTATTCGTCCAACGGTTCGCGGAAAAGCCATGAACCCAGTAGATCACCCACACGGTGGAGGAGAAGCTCGTAACTCGATTGGTTTGAAACATCCAAAGACTCCATCTGGAAAACCAGCATTGGGTGTAAAGACACGTCGCAAACAAGCTTCAGACAAACTCATCATTCAACGTCGTAAGAAGGGCCGATTCGTCGGCGGTAAGTAATCCTATGTCACGCAGTTTGAAAAAAGGTCCCTACGTTCATCCTAAGCTGATCAAAAAGATCGGTAAGTTGAAAGCAGGAGATCAAACACCAATCAAAACATGGGCACGCTCTTCCACGATTACTCCAGAAATGCTTGGATTTACATTCGCTGTCCACAATGGAAAAGATTTTATCAAGGTCCGTGTTGTTGAAAACATGGTAGGACACAAACTTGGAGAATTTTCTGCGACACGTAAATTTGTAAGACATGGTGGAAAGCTTCAGAAGGAAGCAGAAGCAGCAAAACCAGCTCCAAAACCAGCAGCAAAACCAGCTGCGAAGAAAAAATAGTGATTGAACATGTATGCAAGTGAAAGCTCACGCTCGCCATATTCGCATGTCATCTCGGAAGGTCCGTCTCGTGATTGACCTTATCCGCGGTGCTCGTGTGGAAAAAGCGCAAACACAACTTCGTTTCGCAAATAAACTCGCCGCTGAACCGGTGCTGAAACTTTTGAATTCAGCAATTGCAAACGCGGTGAATAATTTTCAAATGAATAAAGAAGATTTGAAAATTACATCTATTACAGCAGACGAAGGTCCAATTTTGGATCGTTGGCATCCTCGCGCACATGGTCGTGCAATGCCAATTCGCAAACGCAGCACGCATATTTCAATCATTCTTGAAGCGGTTGATCAAAATGGAAACAAGACTTCTGTTGAAAAAGATGAAATAAAAACCGAACAAAAGGTTCCAAAAAAACGCGCTATAAAAAAGACCGTAATCGCTAAGACTGAATAATCACTTCTATGGGAAATAAGGTACATCCAAGAGGGTTTAGAATCGGTGTCACACAAGGGTGGGACAGTCTTTGGTTCGCGGATTCAAAAAATTACGTGAAGCTTTTGCAAGAAGATGTTACAATTCGTGCTTTTCTCATGAAAACATTGAAAGATGCATTGATTGAAAAAGTTGAAATCGAACGTACTCGTCAGGAAATTAAGATCCTGATCTACTCTGCAAAGCCAGGAATTATCATTGGTCGCGGAGGAACGGGTATTGAAGATCTTTCCAAAAAAATCAAATCAAAGTTTTTCCCTGGAAAGCGAGTAAAAATGTCCATTAATGTAAAAGAGGTTCAAAACGTATCTCTTTCAGCAATGGTTGTCGGACAACAAATCGCTGTCGATATTGAAAAACGCATGCCATTTCGTCGTGTGATGAAAGGGACTCTTGAGCGCGTAACGAAAGCGGGTGCAAAAGGAGTTAAAGTCGTTATTAGTGGACGATTAAACGGATCAGAAATTGCGCGTCGCGAAATGCTTGCGCAAGGAAAGATCCCATTGCACACTCTTCGTTCAGATATTGATTACGCTTCCGTTACGGCTCGTACAATTTGGGGAGCAATCGGAATCAAGGTGTGGATTAACCGCGGAGAGGTTTTCGATAAAAAAGCATAGGATAGAAATTTATGTTAATGCCGAAGAAGGTCAAACATCGCAAATCTCACAAAGGACGCGCTCGCGGAAAACGTCTTGCTACTCGCATGACAACCGTTGCGTTCGGAGATTTTGCGATCAAAGCAACAACGGAAGCATGGGTAACCTCACGTCAGATTGAAGCTGCTCGTCGCGCAATGACACGTGCCATTAAACGCGGAGGAAAAGTTTGGATCCGTATTTTCCCAGACAAGCCTGTAACCTCAAAGGGTTCAGAAATGCCTATGGGTAAAGGAAAAGGTGCCGTGGATCACTACGTCGCTGTCATTCGCCCAGGAACAGTTATGTTCGAAATGGGCGGAATTTCTGA
Organism: Candidatus Uhrbacteria bacterium RIFOXYB2_FULL_45_11; assembly: GCA_001791715.1. Lineage (GTDB taxonomy): Bacteria > Patescibacteriota > Patescibacteriia > UBA9934 > GWF2-40-263 > XYB2-FULL-45-11. The sequence continues at coordinate 20,244 of MGFD01000008.1, forward strand.
AGAGCTTGCGCGTCACGCGCTTACACTTGCGGCAAGTAAACTTCCGCTTAAGACAAAGATCATTTCTCGTGAAATTGCTTAACCTGTATGGATGCAAAAACTCTTCGACAAAAAACTCCGGATGCGCTTTTGCATGATATTCATGATGCAGGAGAAAAGCTCAAATCTCTCGAGTTTAAATTGTCTTCAAACCAAGTAAAAAATGTGCGCGAAATTCGTTTGCTCAAAAAGCAAATGGCACGTATGCGCACACTCGTCCACGAATCTCAAAAGAACACATAACGTATGAACACAAAGATTAGCACAATTCGACGTGCGTTTACTGGAGTTGTCACATCCAACAAAATGGAGAAGACGATTGTGGTTCGTGTTGACCGAACACTCGTGCATCCAAAATATGGAAAGCGTTATGTGCGCAGTGAAAAGTTTCACGTGCATGCACCAACCGGAACATATGAAATCGGACAAACGGTTTCATTCAAGGAATGCCGTCCGCTTTCAAAAACAAAACGTTGGACCGTTGTTGCGTAAAACAAACAGTTCGTCGTTCGGCCTGAGAAAATGAATATTCATTTTCTGAATCGAACGACCAACTACAAACATTCAATTCTATGGTACAAGAACTCTCAGTGATCAAAGTTGCAGATAACACAGGGGCTAAAAAGCTCATGGTTATTCGTGTACTTGGAGGATTCCAAAAGCGTTATGCTCATTTGGGCGAGCTTGTTGTGTGCTCCGTGAAAGAAGCTGTTCCACATGCAGCTGTCAAAAAAAGTGATGTCGTGACAGCTGTCATGGTGCGTACACGTAAGGAAACGCGTCGCAAAGACGGAACTTACATTCGTTTTGATGAAAACGCAGCCGTGATCATTGATAAAAAAACGAAAGATCCAAAAGGAACACGTATTTTTGGACCGGTTGCTCGTGAGTTGCGTGCTGGTGGATACAATAAAATTATTTCTCTTGCACCAGAAGTGCTTTAAATCACCCTTCTATGAAAATCAAAACAGGCGACAAAGTCCGGGTTTTGACCGGCAAAGATAGAAACAAAGAAGGGAAGGTGCTTCAGGTTTTTCCAGGTCTTGAGCGTGTGGTTGTGGATGGAATTAATATCCTCACAAAACACATGAAAGGACGAGGGGAACATGCTGGTCAAAAAATTCAGTTTCCATCACCTATTCACGTATCGAATGTGCAGCTCATTTCAGAAAAATCTGGAGCTCACGGTCGAATTGGATACAAGATGATCGAATCTGACGGAGCAAAGAAAAAGATTCGTGTGCTGCGCAAAAAAGGAACTGTCGAGGATATTGAATAAACATTATGTCACTCAAAGATTCATACAAAACATCTGTCGTTCCTGAACTCATGAAAGAGTTTGGGTACAAAAATGTGAATGCAGTGCCTGTGATCAACACAGTGACACTGAATATTGGAGTTGGGCCTGGCATGAAAGATGCAAAATTCCTTGAAACAGCACAAAATACGCTAAAGAGAATTACGGGTCAAAAGCCAGTTACCACAAAAGCACGTAAATCCATTGCTGGATTCAAAATTCGTGAAGGAAGTGTTGTGGGTGTAATGGTCACTCTTCGCGGAAAGCGCATGTGGGACTTTTTAGAAAAATTGATCAGTGTTTCCTTGCCACGAGTTCGCGATTTCCGTGGGTTGTCAAAAAAATCTTTTGACGGAAATGGAAATTATTCAATTGGTTTTAAGGAGCATGTAGCATTTCCTGAAATTTCAACAGAAGAAATTGAAATCACACACGGAATTCAAGTAACAATTGCGACCTCCGCAAAAACAGATAAAGAAGCAGAAGCTTTGCTCAAACACTTGAGACTTCCTCTCAAACAAGACGCATAAATATGGCAACAGAAAATCAAATTGCGAAATCCAAAAAGCGAGCTAAGTTTTCAACCCGCATCCATCGTCGTTGTTGGAAGTGTGGAAGAAACCGTGGTTTTATGCGTGCGTTTCAGTTATGCCGTATTTGTTTTCGGGAATTAGCTAACAAGGGAGAAATTCCAGGTGTAAGAAAATCAAGTTGGTAATATGATCACAGACCCAATCTCAGACATGCTCACACGTATCCGCAATGCACAGGCTGTTAAAAAAGCTGCGCTTGCTTTGCCATACTCGAACATCAAATTCGCGATTGCAAAAATTCTTGAAAAAGAAGGATTCATTGTAAAAGCTGTGATGACAACGGAATCAAAATTTCCGATGATTCAAATTGATTTGAAATATACAAATCATCTCCCAGCGATTCAATCAATTCAACGCGTAAGCAAACCAGGACGTCGTGTTTACACCAAATCAGAAGATTTGCGTTCGATTTTGTCTGGACTCGGTATTTCAATCGTATCCACATCAAACGGACTCATGACCAATAAAGAAGCACATGCTCGCCATCTTGGTGGGGAAGTGATTTGTGAAGTTTATTAGAAAAAAACGATATGTCACGTGTTGGAAAAAAACCCATTCTTATTCCTCAAGGTGTCGAATTAACCGTTGATGACAAGTTCATTACGGTAAAAGGACCAAAAGGATCTTTGTCACGGACTGTTCATCCGCTTGTTTCGCTTGCTCTCACAGAAGATGCGGAAGGAAAACATCTCACTGTTTCCGTGGAAGATGAAACAGAAAAGGTTAACCGCTCCCAATGGGGAACCGCACGTACGCTGATTGCAAACATGATTACGGGTGTTACAGTTGGTTTCACAAAAAAATTAGAAGTTAACGGAGTTGGTTATCGCGTAAATGTTCAAGGTCGAGTATTGAACTTGATTGTTGGCTATTCTCATGACGTTCCTTTCCTTCTTCCAGAAGGAATTACAGCGACTGTTGAGGGAAACGTGATTACAATCATCGGAATCGATAATGAAGCGGTTGGTGAAATTGCCGCACGCATTAGAAAAGTAAGAAAACCTGAACCATATAAAGGAAAAGGAATTAAGTATACAGATGAAGTGGTTCGTCGCAAGGCTGGTAAATCACAAAAGGCAGCTGCTTAACACAAACGTATGAACGGATTGAAAAAACAACTTAGTCGCGCACGTCGTGCACATCGTACACGTATTGCCATGCACGGAACTGAACTCAAACCTCGTTTGAGTGTTTCGCGCAGCTTGAAACATATTTATGTTCAGCTCATCAATGATGATAAAGGTGTCACGATCGCCTCTTCATCTGATATGGAAATGAAATCCGATGCGTCTCCTGTTGAGGTTGCAAAAGAAGTAGGTATGATGATTGCAAAAAAAGCAATCGCTGCCGGTGTAGAAACGGTTGTATTCGATCGCGGATCTTTTCGTTATCATGGTCGTGTCGCTTCCTTGGCAGAAGGAGCCCGCGCCGGTGGTTTGAAGTTCTAATTTTTGTATGACAAACGCACAAACAACATCACGACCAAAATCATCATCCGGTCAAAAGCCCGGCGGAGCAGGATCTGCTTCCGGCGAAAAATCTTTTGGTGGAAAAGGTGACACACGCGGAAAAGGCGGAAAGCGCCCAGGACGCGATCAAAAAGAACCAAGAGAATTTGATCAAAAAATTCTTGATCTTGCGCGTGTTACGCGTGTGACAGCTGGTGGAAAGCGTATGTCTTTCCGCTGTGCGCTTGTTATCGGAGATCGCAAGGGACGCGTTGGATTTGGTGTTGCAAAAGGTGCAGACGTACAGATTGCTGTTGATAAAGCGTATCGACAAGCCAAAAAGACACTGATCACCGTTCCGATGATTCAAGAAACTTTGCCACATGCTGTAACGGTGAAGCTTGGTTCAGCAATCGTCATGCTGAAACCAGCTCCAAAAGGATCTGGATTAAAGGCAGGAGGTGCAATGCGTGTTATTCTTGAATACGCGGGAGTACCTAACGCTGTCTCAAAAATCTTGAATTCGAATAATAAAATCAATATCGCTCACGCAACGTTCCTTGCCATTCAATCATTGAATGATTCCAAAAAATAATCGTATGTCACTTTCACTTCACACACTGAAACCAAGTCCACACTCAAAAAAGGATCGAAAATATATCGGTCGTGGTTTGGGATCCAAAGGAACTTACTCCGGTCGTGGAGTTAAAGGACAAGGAGCACGTTCTGGTGTTTCTGGATTGAAGTTGAAAGGAATGCGCAAGATCATTCTTTCTACTCCAAAATTACGTGGATTTAAGGCAAAGAATCCAAAAGCGCAAGTTTTGAATATTGGAGATCTTGCAAAAATGTTTGTTGACGGAGGAAAAGTTACACCAAAACAATTGCTTGCAAAGAAACTTATTACGGACGCAACGGCAACCATTAAGGTTCTTGGAAAGGGGACAATCGCATCAAAGATCATTCTTCAGGGATGCCTTGTTTCTGCGTCGGCAAAAGAAAAGATTGAACAAGCTGGTGGATCTGTTGTGTAGTTTTTCGGAACGTCCTCGTCTTTCAAATCTCCCTCTATGAACACTCTTCTTCGCATTTGGAAAACAAAAGAGCTGCGCTCAAGCTTGCTCTTCGTTCTCCTTATGCTCGTGATTTTTCGTATCGCAGCGCATATTCCTGCTCCGGGAATTGATGCGAGTGCACTTGCACAAGTGTTTTCAAAAAATCAATTTTTAGGACTTTTGAATATTTTTTCTGGAGGAACACTGCAAAATTTTTCGGTTGTTGCGATGGGGGTCATGCCTTACATCACCGCGTCGATTATTTTTCAATTGTTAGGAATGATCATTCCTGCATTTGAACAAATGCAAAAAGAAGAATCAGGAAGACAAAAAATCAACATGTGGACACGTTGGCTCGCCGTACCTCTTAGCTTTATTCAGGCTTATAGCTTGATTTTGCTTCTTTCACGTCAAGGTCAATTTTTTACAGGAATCCAAAGCACGTCAATTCTTTTCGCGATCATTAGTATGACCGCAGGAACGATTTTTCTTATGTGGCTTGGAGAATTGATTACGGAAAAGAATATTGGAAATGGAATTTCTATCATCATTCTTTCTGGAATCGTGGCCGGACTTCCAACAGTTTTGAGCCAGTCACTTGCGGTTTACGATAAGAGTCAGTTGATAACGTTGATCTTGTTTGTTGTGGTTGTTATTGTAACGGTTATTGGAATCGTTATCATGAATGAAGCTCAACGAAATATCCCCGTGCAATATGCACGTCATATTCAAGGTTCACGTCTTGCGGGTGGTGTTAGTTCACACATTCCAATTCGTCTGAATATGGGGGGAGTGATTCCAATCATTTTCGCGATTTCTATTATCTTGTTTCCAACCGTTCTTGCGCAATTTTTCTTGAACGCAAAAACTCCGTTTTTGCGTGAGGCTGCAACGCAAGTATTACAAATCTTCCAAAACCAACTCTTCTACGGAGTTTCGTTCTTTGCTCTTGTCTTCTTGTTTGCCTACTTCTATACATCGGTGATTTTTCACCCGGAACAAGTAGCAGAAAATATTCAAAAGCAAGGCGGATTTATTCCAGGAATCAGACCTGGAAAGCATACGGCAGATTATCTCAGCTTCGTAACAAATCGTTTGCTCCTCCTTGGAGCAACCTTCCTGGCAGTCATTGCGGTGTTGCCGCTCATTGTGCAACACTTCACTGGAAGCCAAAACCTCGTCATTGGTGGAACATCCATTCTCATTATCGTCGCGGTTGTGATCGATAGTGTGAAACAGATTGAAGCACAATTGACCATGCGAGAGTACGACCTATAAATGAAAGAAAACAGCCTCGCAAGGGGCTGTTTTTTGATAGCACAGCATTGACGCGGCGATGATTTCTTGCTAAGTTGCATTGGCATTTCTTAACATAAGAATGGGAGATATCTCATGGCATCAATCGGCCTTGTTCGTAGATTTTGGCAGGAGCAACCCACGGCCGTAACGCTCTTGTCTCAACAAATCGGGACTATTGTTTCCGTGTCAGACGAAGGTTTTGTCTTTCGAACTCACTTTCGAAGAAGCGAGGAAAAGAAATTCGTTGTAGAGAAGGTGGATCCTCAGGATGCATCGGGAGATGAATTGTTTCCGTGGACTTGGTTTTCAGAGACAAATCGCCGCCTTGTCACTCCGGGTGTGACACTTCAACTTGAGTCTCGTTATGAAGATTCTGTTCGGTATCGCGGAGGAGTGAAAGAGTTCGGAAGGAATCGGCGTAAGAAATGTACCTCTTTTAGGATCCTTAAGCCCTGATGGTTCATCGGGGCTTTTTTCTCGCCAAAAATCCGATATTTGCTATACTACCCAAGCGTTCATTCCCGTCCGTCGAGACGAGAATGAGGGGCTTACTCTTCACATTCAATACAGTATGCATCAACTTCAAAACAAGCCCTACAAGGTCATTTTATTTGGACCTCAAGGAAGCGGAAAGGGAACTCAGGCTCACTTACTCTCGGAAGAATTCGGGATCCCAACGTTCAGTATGGGACAGTTAATTCGTGACGAAATCGCATCAGGTTCCGAAATGGGAAAACGATTTGCGCCTATCGTTGAAGAAGGAAAACTCATCGCGGATATGGACGCGGCGGATCTTTTAAAGCGACGCCTTGCAAATCCTGACGCGAAAGATGGATATATTCTCGACGGATTTCCACGCGATCGCGCGCAGGCAAAAGCCTTTGACTTTGATCGTCCATCTCACTTGATCATCATTCATATTCCACACGATGTTTCTCTTGAGCGATTGAAGGGGCGATTGACGTGTGACAAAACGGGAAAAATTTACAGCACAAAAGATGGAC
>MGFD01000009.1:0-523 GCA_001791715.1 Candidatus Uhrbacteria bacterium RIFOXYB2_FULL_45_11
ACAGAAAGACCCATGAGAGTATTTTAACACTTTCTAAATCTCCGATATCCTACCCAGAAGTACATTGTCCCAGAAAACCATTTTCTGTTCCGGGAAAAGAAAGGCTTTCTGAGGCGCTAATTCTTTAATAAACTCAGCCGTATGGGAAACTACAATCATGGTTCCTTTATATTCTTTCAAAGATTCCAAAATAACTCTTTGACTCAAAAGATCAAGGTAAGTTGTCGGTTCATCCAAAACTAGCAAATTATTGTCCTTCCCCATTAAACAGGCAATTGAAAGTCTTGTTTTTTCGCCTCCGGAAAGACTACCGACACTTTGAAAAACTTTATTTCCCAAAAATAAAAATCTGGCCAAAAATCCTCTGGCAAAACCTTCATCTTTTTGAGTTTTACCACAAAAAGTTTCGATAACAGTTTTCGTAAAATCAAAGGTTTCAAATTCCTGAGAGTAGTAACCGATTGAAAGCTCCGGACTCCCGATAACCTCTCCCAAATCAGGCTTTACCATTCCCATTAAAATT
>MGFD01000009.1:738-11618 GCA_001791715.1 Candidatus Uhrbacteria bacterium RIFOXYB2_FULL_45_11
ACATTGAGGCCAAGGTCTTTAAAGATTTGATATCCAAGCACGATGAGTTGAGCGTCCATGATTGGCTCATGTGTTCCAAAGACTTCAAATCCCGCTTGATAGAACTGGCGATAACGTCCTGCTTGTGGACGATCGTGACGGAACATAGGGCCTTCGTACCAAAGTTTTACAGGTTGTGGGCGATCTAACATTCCATGATTGATGTACGCACGAGCCGCAGATGCGGTTGCTTCTGGTCTGAGCGCAACCATACGCTCTGACGGATCCACAAACGCGTACATTTCTTTTTCAATGATGTCCGTTTGTTTTCCAACGGTGCGTTGAAACAAATCTGCACGCTCAAGAATTGGAAGATCGATGCGATCAAACGTATAGGCTTCTGCCAAGTTACGAACGGTATCACGAACAAAATTCCACTTTCCTTGTTCGTCAGGCAAAATGTCACGGAATCCACGCAAAAGTTCTGGCGGTGCTTTTGCTCCACTTTTCTTTTCTTTTTCCTCTCCACCGTCAGTTTTTTCTACCTTCTTTGGAGCAGGCGCTGGTTTTGGAGCTTCTTTCTTTTTATTGAATGGCATAATTGAATGATTACAAAGTAGGGATAAGAGGTGAGGGTTGGAGTTTCTTTTCCCCTCCCTTACAAATTAAATGTTGGATCAGGAAATGTTGAGGCGCGATTAAGAGGCAATCCTCTGACCCAAACGCGACCAATGAACTGTTCACGTTTTACAGGACCAAAACTTCGTGAGTCCATGCTCTCCGGACGATTATCGCCCATGACCCAATATTCTTGTGCGCCGAGCGTAGACTTTTTCATGCCATCTGTCGAGACATCGCCTAAGTAAGCTTCTGTAAGTAAGACACCGTTTGGATGATCTTCGTTGTAAATCGTGACGTGTCCCCCACTTACTTCTACCGTCTCACCAGGAAGTCCAATCACGCGCTTGATAAAAAACTCACTTGGGTTACGCGGGTAACGAAACACGACAATCTCTCCACGCTCAGGTGTACGCAAACGATACGAGAGCTCATCAATAATGAGATATTCCGAATCGTAAAAATTTGGTTCCATGCTCGCCCCCTTTACATAAAAGGGCTGAACAAGAAAATAGCGAATTGGAATAATGATGGCACTTGAGATTAAAATAATTTGAATCACCTCTACAAAAAACAAGGCGACCGAAGCGCCAACAGGTCCAAATTTTTTCAAAAAGAACGGTTCCAGTTTCTGAAAAGTTTTTGACATAATAAAATTCGTAGCCCGAGGCTTCAGCCTTGGTTCAATACGTTAGTGGACAGTAAATCATCTCCAGGATACCAAAAAAAAAGACCCTGAGCAAGGGTCAAATACAAGACGGTACATTTCCATTTTACTCAGCAGAAAAAAATTTGGCGAGTTCGTGATCATACACGAATTTACCCATTTCTCCTGCGTTTTCCATGGATCCAATAAAGTTTTGCGCGGGGTCTAAGATAAGAGGATCACTTCCTTCTCTCTCAAATCGTGCCCACGCATGACTGAAAAGATTCGGAATATAGCATCGACACACAGACATCGATCCTTGTGTCAAGCCAATCTTTGCAAGAAGCTCAAACATACCAACCAAGAACAGCACCATATGCCGACACACACCCGTCCTTGCTTCAAGATACACATCAAGCGCAAGTTCGGAATCTGGCGGAAGGCTTGTGCGACGAAATACTTCTGCCGTTTTGTGCTCATGATAAGGCAAACAGGCAAGCGTAAATTCAAAGAGTGCCTGCGGAAGATCTGTTGCAAACGCACGCATAACCCCCTGCTGATTTACATCCAACGTCAAATCTCCATGCACAAATTTTGTTCGCATGAGATTCAAACGATCCGCAACAAAACTTTTCAAACACGATTGCAAAACAACACTTGAAGCATCAAGCACAATCGCTTCACGTGGTCTGTGTCCCAAATACACTCCTCCCAATACACGTGTCCCCGTCCCTATGATGTGACGGCCCCGAAAACGTCCATACGGCGCAAGCGGATCTGACGCATGAGGCAAACAATAATCGGCATGCCCCGAAAGTCGTTCCATGGCAATGGCCGTGTTTGAAAATCGCGATCGATCAAACGATCCATTCACAGATCTTCCCGTCCCCGCAAATGTTTCGGTGATTTCTTTTTCTGATTTATGGCCGAACAGTTCATCCACAAGACGCGGATGAAACATGTGTGATTCGGATTTCATGGGGACCTCCTCTCAAAAGAACAAGGGCGTAATGTAAAAGAAAAAATGATGCGCGTCAAGAAACTCTCTCTCCAAACAACGCAACAACATATATCGGAACAAAAGAAAAACAGACCCGTGAAGGTCTGCAAGATTCGTAAAAAGACTCAACGCAACACAACGAGTGGTTCGGGATTTGGTCCGCGGAGCCAATCGAACAAAGTCCCACGTTCAAATTCTCCGAGCAGTCGATCAATATGATCCATAAGGTAATCCCCAAACATTTTTTCCGTTTCGTACCCATACATCGCATCATCATCCGCCGGTTCATTTGCAGTCGGTTCATGATGCCAAAATGGTTGATAGATGTCATTGAAGGCCTTGAGTTTCTGTTGGTTGGTGCGAAGAAACTCAATCGTATCTGCGAGCAACTCATTGAAAAGCGGAAACGTTCCCGTATCCGAGAAACGGCCGATCACAAAGAAACACGGTAATCCTTTCTTGAATCCAAGCACATACGGATCAATCGCCCGACGCCATTCCGGATTATTCCAATCGAGTCCTGCTTCATCGTGGTACGGCGTTGCGATCACGACGTGATCAAACAACGTCACCGCCTTTGCCATCCGTTTTGCGATCGCGGCGGGGATCACCTCACCCCTGTACTGCTGCAGTGTCCGAACACGACGATTGAACAGCTGAAAGGTGTCGTACCAAACTTGATGCGGAAAGAGATCGCAAAATGTTTCCACACGTGGATGCACACACGGATCCTCCGTTTCCCAATCATCCACAATTTCTTGTTGCTCTATCTCATCCGTGTAGAAGTACCAAACAGGTACGGCCATAAAAAGATCCGGAAGGTAGGCAAGAGGAATAATCGTATCCCTTCGCACTAGATCTTCCTCCACCATAAGCGCGAGCACACGACGAACCTGCTTGAATCGCACAACTTCATCATTCAACACAGGAATTTCGTCCGTGAGTCCAAGTGATTGATAATGCCTGATCGTCTCTGCCACTTCCGCATCCAGATCTTCATCTGTCGCATTCGAAATGCGAAAATCTGCACGGAATCCTTGCATGTGCGGAAAGATATTTTCAAAGAACACACGAAGCAACTGTTCTTTGACATCCGCATCGATCGGCACATCATTCTCTCGTGGAATACGGGGCATGGGTTCGTTTTGAATCACTTGCGCGACCGTATTTTCTGGAACCGACTTCATGCCAATATGCGCCGCGAACCGTTTTGAAAGTGCAAGCTCTTGTTTTGAGCGAACGGGCGGAACGACTAACGCAAAACCCGGAACGGATTCATCTGTCATGACACACCTCTTGTTGTCTTTTCAAACTCACACACCCAGACTGTTTGGATATGCAAGTGATTCAAGACAACACGTTTATGGTAAGCGAAGATCATAATGAAAAATGGCGAATTCGTCAAGCATGGACACACCGCAAACAGCCGAACAAAAAAAATCGACGCAAGAAGCATCGATGTGAGTCATTCCCACAAACGCATGTAGCGCATGGGATCTGGGAAGATGGTTGCCGCATGACTTGCGGCAAATGGATTTGCGTACCCGTCGAGTTCTTGGACAAGGTGCGTCCAATCTCGTTTATAGTGTTTGAGATCGACCGCCTGCACATGCAAGTGCGGAAACCACATACCGTTGTGCGGCGGAGAACCAACCGTCGCAAGCGTGTCCCCCGGTTTTACTTTATCACCAGCCTTGCAAGACACCTCTCCAAGATGTGCAAAAATGAGTATGAGATCCGGATCATCTTTCAAACGAAGAATGACACGCGGTCCCCAACCACCAATCATGGGAGTATCGTCATCCACAAGTTCCACCGTTGCTTTCCATGTCGCAACAACACGCGTCTTTGCGGGGACATTGAAGTCCACACCAAGGTGAATCCAGTGTTGCCCTTTTTCAAGATAGCTATCCTTCCAAAGAACGCGTCGATCTTCAAACCATCCGCCATAAGAGTGATCGATTCCAAGATGCGCATGGGCTTCTTGGATCATTTCATGACACAGATGCGGATCAAGCAATGGATTTGTGACAACTTTTTGTTTTATCAATTGCGGGACAAGTGCTGCATCGCGAAAATGCGCATGTGCTCGTGCGAGCACATCAAGATTGATGTGACCGAATCTCGCACCGTGCAAATCTGGAAATGTAAGCATGAAACCCCCTCGCGTTTCGTTTGAATGTCAGGAGATTATCAAAACAATCGCAACATTTCAAGTCCTTGTTTTATGAACACAAAATTGATACAATCGCCCTACCTATGGAGCATCCAAAAATCGATTTCTTGAAAGAAAAATACGATCTCGGGAAACCAAGTGAGAAATCTTTTCTTTTTTTTCGCAAAAGTCTCATTGCCTTTTTTTTGATTTTGGCAACAACGGGAGCCGCATTCTCTTTTCGCGTACACTCAACATCTGACGCAAACGGAGGCGCAACAGAACTCTCGCTTTTTTCGATTATCAAAAATTTTATTTTACCGGGTGATGATTTACTAGACGGAGAAATCGATGATCGCGTGAATTTTTTATTGACCGGTATTGGCGGTGAAGGTCATGCAGGCCCACAACTCACAGATACCATTTTGTTTGCAAGCTATCGCCCTTCCACAAAAAAACTCGCGTTTCTTTCTTTGCCGCGTGACATGACCGTTCAAATTCCAGGACGCGGTTATCAAAAAGTGAATCACGTAAACGCCTACGCAGAAACAGAAAAACCCGGCACGGGCGGTCATGTAACGGCGCAATTTATCGGAGACACTCTCAAACAACCCGTCCATTATTATTTGCGTGTTGACTTTAATGGGTTCGCTGAATTTATAGACACCATTGGAGGAATTGATGTTACGGTTGATCAACCATTTACAGATCCGGCATATCCAATCATCGGAAAAGAAAATGACACATGCGGAAACTCCAAGGCTTCCATGAATGCAACCGCAGAAGATTTCTCAGATTCCGTAACAGGACCTTCCCTTCTTCCTCCAGACTACAGTTGTCGATTTGCAAATCTCACCTTTAAAGCAGGGATGACGCACATGGACGGAACAACCGCTCTTGCGTTTGTTCGCTCACGTCACGGAAACAACGGAGAAGGTTCAGATTTTGCACGCTCACGCAGACAACAAAAAATCATGCTCGCGGTCAAAGATAAAATCTTTTCTGCGTCTACGTTTTTGAACCCTGTTCGCATCACCGGAATTTTTGACACGCTTCAAAAAAATATTTCTACCAATCTTTCTGTTTCTCAACTCATGCGTCTCGGAAAAGAATTTCGTGATTTGCAATCCAATGAAGTCATCAGCCATGTCATTGACGATTCTCCAAGCTCTCCGCTTTATGCAACAAATTTGAACGGCGCTTACGTTCTTCTTCCAAAAAACGATGATTGGACAACGCTTCAAAAGATGGCGCTGTACATTTACACCCCAGAACCAACAGTTGCGCCCAAACCAAAAATCGCAGAAACACCAGCTCCAAAAACAGAATCCGTTGTGCGGCTCGAAATTCAAAACGGAACAAACGTCACAGGTCTTGGTGTTCGTGCTTCCCAACTTCTCATGGCACAAGAAAAGTTCAACGTCATCAAAGTCGGTAATGCCGTCACACGCGATTACACACACACGGTCATTTATGACCTCACAAATGGCGCAAAAACAGATGAATTAAAATCTCTTCAAACGTTTTTTCAAGCAGACATTGCAGAAGCCTCTGGATGGATGCAAAACAATGAAGTCGTTCAAAAACAAGTCGCTGTCACTCCGGATGAAACAAAACCTCTGGCCACTGGCTCAAAGGTTGACTTTTTGGTCATTCTCGGGCAGAGTGCGCGGGATATCGTGATGAAATAATAACGTTTGAGGTACAGATTACAAACCTGCCTGCCGGCAGGCAGGTGGCGGCATACAGATATACAGATTCCCGTCCTCTTATTTGCTTCCATCTGTATATCTGTATTTTTTATCTGTAATCTGTACCTCAAGAATTCCTTATATGACCTCCAACAATCTCCCCACCGTCGCGCTTATTGGCCGCACCAACGTTGGAAAATCCACTCTGTTCAATCGCATGATTGAACAATCAAAAGCCCTCGTGTCTGCAACCGCAGGCACCACACGCGATCGTAATGATGGCGAGTGTTTGTGGCGCGGAAAAACCATTCGCGTGGTTGATACCGGAGGATTAGATGTAAACAAACGCGATGAAATTGAAAAAAACATTTTGATTCAATCGGAACTCGCCATGAAAGAGGCAGACGTTATTTTGTTTGTGGTTGATTTAAAGAATCCTCCACTTCCTTCTGACCTTGAACTCGCAAGCAAACTTTGGAAAACAAAAACCCCCATCATCGTTGTTGGAAACAAAGCGGAGAAGGCTGCGGAACGTCGTCGCGCACATCAACCAGATTGGCGCCTTCGCGGACTTCCCGCTCCTATCGCCGTCTCTGCAACACAAGGATCGGGCGTTGGAGATCTTCTCGATCTTGTTTACGAAAAGTTGAATGAGATCGGAAAGCATCCTGTCGACTATGCAGAATTGAATGCAACGCGTGTTGCTGTTATCGGAAAACCAAACGTTGGAAAATCCACTCTCTTAAATGCACTTGTCGGAACAGACCGATTCATCACAAGTTCCATCGCACACACAACACGTGAGCCAAACGATGTCCTGCTCCATGTCGGAGACAAAAACTATTTGATCTATGACACGGCTGGAATGCGTAAACACGCAAAGATTAGTAAGGGTGGCGGATTAGAGAAAATGGCCGTTGATAAAAACGAATGGGTCATCCGTCAGTCGGACGTTTCCCTTCTCGTCTTGGACGCAACAGAGCCAATCGGGACACAAGAAAAACATCTCGCAGGAATTTTGGGAGACTCTGGTGCGGGTGTTATCATCATCGTCAACAAATGGGATCTCGTGAAAGACAAAGACGTCTCCACTATGAATGAATATCGCAAATATCTTTTGGGAGAATTGCCATTCATCACATGGGCTCCGGTCATGTTTGTAAGTGCGCTCACAAAACAACGCACAAGCACCATTTTCAAAATGATTGATGATGTCAGCCACAACAGAAGTATTGAACTCGACATGAAAGAATTGGACGGCTTCTTGCGCGAGGCGCTTCGCACACACCTTCCTTCGCTTGGAAAAGGTAAAAACCCACCAAAGGTTATGGGGCTCAAACAAGTCTCCACAAAACCACCAAAGTTCGATTTGACTCTCAAGGCTCAGCGTACAGATGCGCTTCACCCAAGCTATCTCCGATTTATCGAGAACCGCTTGCGTGAACTCCACGATTTCAAAGGAACTCCCATCAACATCAAAGTCCGCATCGCAACCGCGGTGTCAAAATAACGCGACCATCAACAAATCTTTTTCTCTCCGTCGCGTCATCCTGACGACGAGTCATCGAGGAGAAAGGATCTCAAGAAACCCGATCCTGCCACGGCGCGATCGGGTTTTTGAATATACGCGCCTTCTATGGCATAATCGAATCATATGAAAACGCTTGCACCCACAAAGATCTCAAAAACAAATGAGGTCTCTCAATTGCGTCGCGAAGTTTCCGCTCTGCGCTCTCTTGTTATTGGAATAGCAGGAAAAGACAAAGAAGGTAACTATCGACCAGCAGCTGTTCAAGAAATCATCGAAGCAAGCCTCGAACCAGCAACACGGCGCTACGCAGGAAAAGGTTCGCTCCTCAAGCATCTGAAAAAAGTATGATGCGCATCGAGTACGGAAATAAATTTTTGAAATCTGTACAAAAACTCCCCTTTGAACAACAAGAAAAACTAGATGCGCTCCTCGAGGTCTTTTCAGCAAATCCATACGACACATCTCTTCACACAAAGAAACTCACCGGCACATTAACGGGTTTTTTCTCTTTCCGCATCTCAAGAGACTGGCGTGTTATTTTCTCGTTTATTGATCCTGTCACTGTTCGAGTCGTTCTTGCGAAACACCGCAAAGACATTTATCGTATCTAGTATATGCATCTCATTGTTGGACTCGGCAATCCCGGAAAGAAATATGAACGAACACGCCACAATGTGGGGTTTTTGGTTGTCGATGAACTCGCGCGCCAATTAAACGCCACCTTTAAAAACAAAACATCATTTGAAGCGGAGGTGGCAGAAGTGGACAACATGACTCTTCTTAAACCTCAGACATTCATGAATGTAAGTGGTCGCGCCGTAAAATCCTATCTCACAAAACACAAATGCACAGCGGCGGATGTTTTAGTTATTTATGACGATGCCGATATTCCGTTTGGCGTTGTGAAGTTCAAACAAGGTGGATCCTCTGCGGGACATAACGGTATGCAATCCATCATCGATCAATTTGAAAAAGGAACATCTGTTGCACGCATTCGTATCGGCATTGGTCGCCCCGTACACATAGATGTTCCGCTTGATGTGTTCGTCTTACAAAAATGGACAAATGAAGAAGAAAAGAAAATTCCAGAAATGATTAAGACCGCGATCGAAAAAGTAAACGAACACCTCACAACCGCATCACACACAACACCATAACCACATGCCTCAACCTGATTTAAAATACTGGCTCGCTCTTACCCGTGTTCCAAACTTTGGAGCCGTACGGATCGGAAAATTATTGCGCGCGTTTCCAACCATGGAACGCGCGTTTTCGGCATCGGTGATGGATTTACTTGAGGCGGGCTTTGACGCAAATCTGGCAAACCATTTTTTACAAACACGCATTCACATCAGCCCAGACCAAGAGTTAGAAAAATTACACAATGCGAATGTACACGCCGTCACAAGACGCGATCCTGAATACCCTCCCCTCCTTTCCAAAATTTATGATCCGCCCGCTGTGTTATTTTATCGCGGAACACTTCCAAATCCATCTCTCAAACACATCGCGGTTGTGGGCACACGCCAACCATCCAAGTACGGAATGTATGTTGCAGAAAAAATCGTTGGAACACTTGCAGAATCTGGTGTTGTAATTGTGAGCGGACTTGCCTACGGCATCGATTCTCATGCACACGAATCCACCATTCGACACAACGGAATAACCATGGCTGTACTTGGTTCTGGAGTAGACAACGCTTCCATTTATCCCGCCGGAAATCGCAATATCGCTTCGCATATTCTTGCGCATGGCGGCGTCATTGTTTCAGAATATCCGGTCGGCACGCTTCCACTCCCTTTTCATTATCCCATGCGCAACCGCATCATCGCCGGACTTGCACACGGAACACTTGTTATTGAAGCGGCACAAAAATCCGGCTCTCTTATTACCGCACGCGCCGCACTGGAAGGCGGAAGAGATGTTTACGCCGTTCCCGGAAACATCGATTCAGAAATGAGTGAAGGACCAAACAATCTTTTAAAGATGGGCGCGATTCCCGTCACCTGCGCAGAAGACATGCTTGACATTGACACCTCTCCCCAACCCTTACCTTCAAAAGAAGAAGGAGCTCGGAAGATCGTTTCAAGTACGTTTACATATGAACCTCGCTCTGAAACCGAACGCATTATCCTTGATCAACTCAAGCGTGATCCTGTGCATGTTGATGAACTCGCACGTGCATCACTCATTCCAATCGATACACTCGGAAGTGCACTCACACTCCTTGAAATGAAAGGAATTGTGAAACATGAAGGTGGTCGTTATTACACGCGTCAAAAATAACATATTGGATTACCAAGCAACGGCCTGGTTGACGAAACGCGTTTATTCGAGCATCATGCAAAAAAAAGAAATACTTGAGGTACAGATTACAAATGGCGGCATACAGATATACAGTTTCCCGTCCTCTTATTTGCTCCCATCTGTATATCTGTATTTTTTATCTGTAATCTGTACCTCAAGCATTTCCCTATGCACAAACTCATCATTGTTGAGTCTCCAACGAAAGCAAAAACCATTACAAAGTTTTTAGGACGCGAGTACCGCGTTCTTTCTTCGTTTGGACACATTCGTGATTTGCCAACAAAAGAAATTGGTGTGGATGTTGAGAATGGTTTTGTCCCAACATACATCGTTCCACCAAACAGCAAACCACATGTTGCTGAATTAAAAAAAGCGGCAAAGGACGCAGACGAAATCTTATTCGCATCCGATGAAGACCGAGAAGGAGAAGCGATTTCTTGGCACGTTGCAGAAGTGCTCGGCATTGATCCTGCGAAGGCCAAACGCATTACGTTTCATGAAATCACCAAGTCTGCCATTGAGCATGCCCTTGCAAACCCAAGATCGATCGATCAAAACCTTGTTGATGCACAACAAGCGCGCCGCATTCTTGATCGTTTAGTTGGGTATGAACTCTCTCCATTTCTTTGGAACAAAGTTCGTCGCGGACTGTCGGCCGGACGTGTACAGTCGGTTGCTATGCGTCTCGTTGTCGAGAGAGAACGCGAACGCATGGCATTTAAGATTGAAGAGTACTGGTCGATTGAGGGTGTATGCGAGAAACTTGGCATGGACTTCCCTGCAAAGCTCGTTGAAGTTGATGGCAAGAAGATTGCGGTCGGTGGATCCGAAGGTGCGGGAGATAAGCTCGAGATTAAATCTGAGAAAGAAGCGCGTGCGATTGTCGACGTTGTTTCGAACAAACCACTCACTGTTGTCGACGTTGTAAAGAAAGAAGTCTCAAAAGCGCCACC
>MGFD01000009.1:11773-13488 GCA_001791715.1 Candidatus Uhrbacteria bacterium RIFOXYB2_FULL_45_11
AGGAAGCACAAGTATTCCTTGCATCAGAATTCGGAAAGGAATATGCGACAGGATCAAAGAAATATAAAACCAATAAGAAAGGAGCACAGGAAGCCCACGAAGCAATTCGTCCAACAGATCCTGCCACAACTCCAGAATCCATTCGTGCAGATCTTGAACCGCGTCTCTGGAAACTCTACGATCTCATCTGGCGCCGCACGATTGCGTCACAAATGCCGAACGCTCGTGTAAACCAAGTGCGTGTAGACATGGATGTAGAAAAACACATCTTCCGCGCGAACGGTTCGAGCATTGTGTTCGACGGTTACACCAAAATCTATCAGGCAACAAAAGAAAAGTTCTTGCCGGATGTGAAACAAGGAGACACAGTCGCATCGAAATCCATTGAACCGATTCAACATTTTACAGAGCCGCCAGCGCGCTACTCGGACGCTACGCTCGTTAAAGTTCTTGAAGAATACGGAATTGGTCGCCCATCCACCTACGCCCCAACCATCAGTACCATTATTGATCGTGGGTATGTGGAGCGTGATGACAACAAAAAACTCGGTCCTACGGATATTGCGATGATCGTGAGTGATCTCTTGGTCGCACACTTCCCGCAAATCGTTGATTACACCTTTACAGCAAAGCTCGAAAAAGAACTTGATGATGTTGCAGAAGGTGAACTCGAGTATGGTCCCATGCTTGAACAGTTCTATAAACCGTTCCACCAAAACCTTGTTGATAAAAACAAAGCTTTGACGCGTGATGACGTCATGCCTGACCGCATTCTTGGAAAAGATCCTGTATCAGATCTCGACATCATTGCAAAAACCGGCCGCTACGGAGCGTTCGTTCAAATTGGCCCCTGGAGCAAAGAAGACCAAAAGGCCAAAGTGAACAAACCAAAAAGCGCATCGATTCTAAAAGGAATGAACATTGAATCGATTACCCTCGAGGAAGCACTCAAGTGTCTCGAGCTCCCTCGAACGCTCGGTACAACAAAAGAAGGCAAAACGCTCAAAGCGGCCGTTGGACGATTTGGTCCATACGTCACAGACGGAAAAGTGTATGCTTCTTTGAAAGAACCTCTTGATCCTTTATCAATTACGTTTGATCAAGCCGAGGAATTGATCGCGCTCAAAGAGATCGCGGCAAAACCTCTTGCGGAACTTGGTGAAGACCCAACCACAAAAGGCGCGATTGTTGTCCGCACTGGCCGATTCGGCGCGTACGTCACGGACGGAAAAACAAATGCCTCCCTCGGGAAGCTTGTCGATCCGCTCACCCTCACACATGACGAAGCGGTTGAAATTCTCGTCAAAAAACGCGCAGCGCCCGTCAAAAAGTTTGGCAAACGCGCGCCAAAAAAAACTCAGGCTGAATAGCCTGAGTTTTTTTGTCACATAAACGTTGTGTCATCTTGAGCGCACCACGAAGCGGCCTCCCGGAGTCATCGACGAGTCGAAAGATCTTGTGTTTACGATCGTCCACGACCCTTTCCTCCGCCTCCTCCACCTTTCTTCTTTCCTTTTCCACCTTTGTTTGTCTCCGCGATACTTGTACGTATCGACAATTCTTTTGCAACTTTTTGCTGCAAAACATCTTTTGCCTTATACATATCTTGAATCTGTTTTCTTTTTTCCTCCTTTTCCGGATCATCATTTGCAGGCCAAGGTGGAATCACCGCTTTGAAAACATCTTGTTCTGCGGGAGTCATGTGTTGAATCAAC
>MGFD01000010.1 GCA_001791715.1 Candidatus Uhrbacteria bacterium RIFOXYB2_FULL_45_11
CACATATGAAGTCATCACAAAGTGCTCTTGTTTTGAAATATCTTTTTGCGGATTTGTTGCGTGAAATTTTGTTTCTTCCAATTTGGTGGTACACCATCGGACTTGCGCGCATGGTTGTGTGGTGTGGTGCATCTGTAAAGGGTGCGGCACAAACAACGGGGCTGAGTGTTTGGGCAAAAAATTTATTTGTTCCCATGTATGGGGAAACAAGCATTTCCGGAAAGCTGATCAGTTTTTTTATGCGATTGGTTATGGTTATTGCGCGTGGGTTCGCCACGTTTGTTTGGATGTTGATCGCCATTTTGTTGTTCGCTCTTTATCTTGTAACACTTCCTGTGTCCGTGCTCGGCATTTTGTATCACGGGCTTGGAATGGTTTTTGTGTAATATGCCAAACGGATATCTCCTCAATAAAAAATTCTATCTCGCGCAAAATTTGGATCATCGCGCCATGGAAGAGCGCGCGGCAAAAATGCACGCAGCACAAACAATCAGTGGGATTAGTTTCTTGGTGTCTGCTCTTTTTTTGCTCGCGGGAACTGGATTGTTCGTGTATCAAAACGGATTTACAGAAATTCCTGCCCTTGCGTCGTTTTTGAGACCATCATTCGCCCTCATGCTTTTTTCTGTTGGAATGGTTGTTGGATGTTTTTCGTTCATGCATCAATCGGAAATCAAGCGACATCTTGTTTATCTTCCAAAACGTGACAGAAATTCTATCGATCCTGAATTAGTATCTCTGGATGTTGTGCCAAAAGACGCCATTGATCTCATTCAATTTTTTCATCCATCCGCCATGAAAGCACTCGATTCGGCGTTTGTGCTTGCGGAACGATTTGGTCACACGTCTATTGAGCCACTGCATTTGTTCGTTGGAGCAATTGAGGATGAATCTGCAACGATTTTGTTTGGAAGATTGGGGTTATCGTTTGAAAAAATAAAAGATCCCTTAAGTCGAAGACTTTCTACGCGGCAAATCGGGGATTTAACCGGATTAAATGAGGAAGCAGAACAGGTTTTATTACTGGCGTTTCGTAATGCGTATGTGGAGGGTCGAGAGCATGTTTCCGCGCTCGAACTTTTTTTTGAGGCGTATAAAGCGGAGTCATTTTTGGAAGATTTATTTCAAGAACAGAACGTAGATGCAGAACAATTTGAGAACATGGTGGATTGGATCCGCATCCATGAAAAAATCCGTGATCAATATTTGCAATTTCAAAAGGCGGCCGCATCGAAACCAACGGGAGCAATGAACAGATCTATGACTTCTGTCGCAACGCCTCTTCTTGATGCATTTTCAGAAGATCTCACAACAGATGCGGTTTATGGGCGATTGCCGATGATGATTGGGCGGGAAGAAGAAATCGAACAAGTTTTTCGGGTGATTGAAGGTGGGCGTGAAAGCGCGTTGCTTGTTGGTCAGCACGGTGTTGGAAAAGGAAGTGTTCTCGCAGGAATTGCGGCGCTCATGGTTGAAGAGCGCGTTCCGGATGTTTTGAAAGACAAACGTCTGGTCAAAATTTCTATTCCGCAGCTTGTGAGTGGTGTTCCCGTTGAGACCGCTCAAGAACGCTTGATGCTCATGCTCGATGAAGTGTCGAGATCACGCAACATCATTCTTGCTCTCATGGATTTAGAGCAACTCACCGCGGACCTCGCGCCACTTTTGTCTGATTATCTTTCACGTGGGGCAACGTTTGTGATTGCAACCACAACTCCTCAGGATTACACAGAATCCATTGAACGATCCATGCTCGGACGCATTTTTCAAAAAGTGCGCGTTGATGAACCAGATGAAAAAACAGCCATTCGTATTCTCGAATCAAAAATTGGAGGCATCGAACATGAAAAAAAAGTGATCTTTCAATATGATGCGGTTGAAAAATGCGTAAAGTTGTCTGATCGGTACATGCATGAACAGTATTTGCCAAAAAAGGCGATCGAAATTGCGCGTGAAGTTGCACAACAAGTGGCAAAAAATCGCGGAGAGAATGGTGTTGTGACAGGAGAAGACGTCGCAAAAATTATCGCAACAAAAACGGGAATTCCTGTTACAAACGTTGCGGAAGATGAAAAAATGAAACTGTTACATCTTGAAGATGAGATGCATGGTCGCATTATTGGACAAGATGAAGCAGTGAAGGCGGTCGCGAGTGCACTTCGAAGAGCGCGCGCAGATTTGCGCCCAGGCTCACGTCCAATCGCCTCGTTTTTGTTCCTCGGGTCGACCGGAGTTGGAAAAACCGAGCTTGCAAAGACGCTTGCGGCAACATACTTTGGCAGTGAACAAATGATGATTCGTGTGGACATGTCCGAGTATCAAGATGTTCGCAGCATGGACAAGCTGATCGGCGCGCCGGGCTCTAACCAAGGTGGGCTGTTCTCAGAAGCGGTTCGTACACGACCGTTTGCTGTCGTGCTCCTCGACGAGCTCGAAAAGGCGGATCCAAATATCCTAAACGTCTTTCTCCAAATTCTCGATGACGGCCGCGTAACAGACGCCGCCGGCCGCGTGATCGATTTTACAAATACGATTATCATTGCAACATCAAACGCAGGAACACAATACATTCAAGACGCCGTCGCGCGCGGTGAGTCCACTGACACGATTAAAACGCATTTGCTCGAAGAAGAACTGCGCACCATTTATCGACCTGAGTTTCTCAATCGATTCGACGGTGTCATTGTCTTTAAGCCTCTCGAAGAATCACAAATTGTCGAGATTACAAAGCTCATGATTGCGCAGGTCACAAAACGTCTTGAGGGAAAAGGAATTGGATTTCAGGTTACAGATGCGGAAGTTCTTGAGCTTGCACACAAAGGCTATGATCCTAAGTTTGGTGCACGACCACTCAGACGTGTCGTCCAAGAAGAAGTCGATAACGCGATCGCAAACGCTCTCCTTGAAGGCAAAGTCCAAAGACGTGATACAATCGTCCTCGATGTTGGGGGAGTGATGTCTATTCAAAAAGGAAAAGAATTATGATGAGTTTATTGATCAGTTTTGGAGTGACGGCATTTATCATCGCATTTTTTGCGACAGTGTTTGTTCGATTTGTTGCGACCAAATGGCATATTGTGGACCATCCACATCATCCAAAAAATGTTCATACACACCCAATTCCACGCCTTGGCGGAATCGGAATTTATCTTGCGGTCGCTGTTGCGGTCATTGGATCGCTTCTGTCATCAAAGTGGCTCATATCCGGCGAGATTCAATATCTGCAATACATCGGCTTTCTCCTCGGTGGACTCATTCTCATGATCGGTGGTTACATTGACGATCGTTTTGACCTTCCGCCACAATTTGCCATCATTGCTCCGCTTCTTGCGAGTGCAACGGTCATTTTGTGCGGAGTGAATATCGAAAAGCTCACGAATCCGTTCGGAGGTGTTGTTTATCTGCACATCTGGCAATCAAACATCATTGTCTTTTTATGGCTGATGGTAGTCATGTATACAACAAAGTTTCTTGATGGTCTTGATGGCCTCGCAACATCGGTCACTTCGATCGGTTCGCTCATGGTTCTTCTCCTTGCGCTCACGGTCGCATATTTCCAGCCTGACGTCGCTCTTCTTGCCGCAATCGTTCTTGGAGCCCAGCTCGGGTTTTTGTTTTGGAACTTCCATCCGGCCTCAATCTTTCTTGGCGAGGGTGGCAGTACACTCGTCGGATACCTTGTTGGAATGCTTGCGGTTATTTCGGGCGGAAAATTAGCAACAGCACTCCTTGTCCTTGGTGTTCCTCTTCTCGACGTCCTCTGGATCATGCTTCGACGATTCCGAACAGGCGGTCTTAAACAAATCTTTGTCGGTGATCGTAAACATTTACATCACAGACTGTTTGACCGCGGTTGGAGCCAGACACAAATCGTGCTTTTTTATGTATTTATCGCGGGATTGTTTGGTGTCTCGACATTATTTTTTCAAAGCAAAGAAAAAGCAATCATCCTCATGCTCCTCGCCGGACTTATGTTTGTCGCTGCGGCGTTCTTCGTAAAAAAGGAAAAGCGAACCGTATCGAGATAGTCGCAGGCTTCAGCTTGCGTAGATTGGATTTGATTTCTTTTTGTATTTTGATAAAGTATTTTTAATCACCTATGACAACAAAAGCTCTCGAATCTAAAGTTCAATCGTTGACCCGTGAAGTGAAGCATCTTCGATCGGTTGTTTACGATTTAGCGTCTCAGAAAGATTCAGAAGGAGAATATAAAGCGGCATTTGTGAAGAAAACGATTGCGTTGCAAATGAAGAAAGGGAAAATAAGGACATTTACAACAAAGGAAAATTTTCTCAAACAAATTCAATCAAAACGCGTATGACCATTCGGTTTGAATCGCGTTTTTTAAAATCTGCAGAGAAACTTCCAGTGTCTGCACAAAAATGACTTAGTGATTTGTTGGAGGTTCTCGAATCTGATCCGTTTCATCCTATACTTCATTCGAAGCGTCTGAAGGGCGTTCTTTCGAATATCTATTCATTTCGTATTCAGCATGATTGGCGGGTTACATTTTGTTTTGATTCAAAAGAGATCATTCGAGTTTTAGATGTAGATCATCGAAAAAATATTTATCGATAAAAGAAAAAATCCTCCACGAATCAGTGAAGGATGAAGAGATCTAAGTGTTGACCAACAGACTTTTATTTTGTCTCCAGATCAATTGATGCATCAATTTGATGCCATTTACCAGATTTGCGGCGAAAAGTGCGCAGATGATACTTTCAATCCCCACGCTATAAGGCTGATTGCACAGATTGTGTCCCACACAAAGGCCTACGATAAGGCTCACACCGAGACTCGTGCCGAAAGCCATGCCAGACAATGCACCGAAAAACATGTAAAAGCCAGTCTCGAGATTCATTTGCGGACCATGGGCAGAAACACTAAAGAGGAACGAACTTATAATGAAACCCACAACGAGACCTACAGAGAGTTGAACCAGCAATTCTTTTTTGTCTTCCGCATTCCTATTCCTGTACGCTGTGAAGAACATCACGGAGTAGATGGGTCCAAGCAAGATATCGTACCAATGAGAGATGGCAAACGGAAGCGTGATGAACGAGTTCTTGGTGAGCTCGATCGTTGTTACTACCGGTACTTCGCCGGTGATAACGTACCAAACCGCCCAGTAAAGAGCGATGAGTGTAGCTGAAAGTGCTGACCAACGAACCATCATCTTTTGATATGAGTCCAATAGACACCTCCTGTCGCAGGGTTTTTTGTGATTGCGACGTTTGTTTATATCTGTTTTTTTAGAAAAAGTCAATAGTTTGACATAAATCCATAGAATGAGTATGATCCACGCATAAATTATTCATTTCGCTGGCATACCGTCTCGTAACACGAGTCTGAGGAGCCGCGTACGTATTGATTGATATGGCAAACATTGCAGTTATTATTGCTGGAGGAAAACAATACATTGTTCGTGAAGGGCAAGAGCTTAAGATTGAAAAATTAGATCTTGAGCCAGGAGCAACCGTATCTTTTGATGCGTTGTTGATTTCTGATGAAGAAGGAACTCAAACTCAGGTTGGAACTCCAACCGTGAGCGGTGCTAAAATTTCAGCGAGTGTCATTGATAACGGACGAGCAAAAAAAGTCTCGGTTATCAAGTACAAGCCAAAGTCTCGATACCGACGCAACGTCGGGCATCGTCAGCCTTTTACGCAAATTCGTATTGAAAAAATTAGCGCCTAACGCGCTAATTTTTATTTATCCCATTGTGTCATTCCGACCGACGAGTCATCGAGGAGTGGAGGAATCTCACGTTTATGCGAGATCCCTCGGCTACGCTGCGCTTCGCAGTGCACACTCGTCGAACTCGTAAGCGGGATGACACAAAACATTTGGAGGAAACCTATGCAAAAGAATTACTCAGTTAAAAAGATTCTAGAAATTATCTGGAATGGAATGCGGATGTACAAATGGTCTGTCTTGCTTCTTGTTATTCTTTCACTTACGGCAAACATCTGTGGGGTGATTGTTCCGCTCTTTTACAAATCGTTCTTTGACGTCTTGGCACAGACAACCCCTACAGCGGATCGTGGTCCAGAATTGTTCCAGTTGATTCTGATCATTTTTGCCATCAATGGATTCTCTTGGTTGTGTTGGCGTGTTGTGGTCTTTGTGAATAACATCTTCCAACCGAATGTCAAAAAGAATTTGGAAACGAATTCTTTTGCCTATGTTTTGGATCATTCGTACACATTCTTTTCGAATGCGTTTGTTGGTTCTTTGGTTCGCAAGATTCATCGGCTCGCAAATGCGTTTGAAAAACTGATGGATGAATTGCTCTGGAATATTCTTTCCTTGGTTGTTGTGGTTGTTGGAAATTTGATCGTACTTTTCATGAGAGATGTTAGATTAGGAATTGTTCTTTTGGTGTGTGTGGCAGTGATTGCTGTGTTCAATATCACATTCGCCATGTGGAAATTGAAATATGATTACGCAAAGTCCTTGTTGGATTCTGAATCCACAGCTGTTTTGTCAGATGCCCTCACAAACAGCACAACCATCAAATTATTTGCGTCACAAGCTCAAGAAAAAGTTGTCTTTGGGAATGTCATGGAACGATGGCGCCAGGCGCAAACACGTTTGTGGAATTATGACGGAATCGCAGAATCTGTTCAGGCAGGCCTGATGGTTCTTGCGGAATTCGTGATGTTTTATGTGGCCATCCAATTGTGGCAACAAGGATTGCTCACCATCGGAGATTTCGCCCTCATTCAAAGTTTCATGGTTGGAATTTTCATGCGTGTTTGGAACTTGGGAAAATCCATTCGTCATATTTATGAAGGACTTGCCGATGCGGCAGAAATGGTTGAGATCCTAGAAACACCTCATGAAGTAAAAGACGTTTCAAAAGCAGGTTTGATGCGGGTGACGGAAGGATCTATTGAATTTCAGGATGTTACATTCAAGTTCAATAAAACACGTGTGGTGTTAAATGGGTTGAATATGCACATTCAACCCCATGAAAAGATTGCCCTTGTTGGGCCGTCTGGCGCCGGAAAAACCACCATCACAAAATTGCTTTTGCGATTTCATGATGTGGAATCTGGTGTCATCTCGATTGATGGTCAAAACATCGCGAAAGTAACGCAGAACAGTTTGCGTGA
Source organism: Candidatus Uhrbacteria bacterium RIFOXYB2_FULL_45_11 (assembly GCA_001791715.1). Classification (GTDB taxonomy): domain Bacteria; phylum Patescibacteriota; class Patescibacteriia; order UBA9934; family GWF2-40-263; genus XYB2-FULL-45-11. Next base: position 7,119 of record MGFD01000010.1, read on the forward strand.
AGCAATTGCGATGGTTCCACAGGAGCCGATTCTGTTTCATCGTTCGCTCATGGACAACATTCGTTATGGTCGATCAACGGCAACCGACGAAGAAGTCTTTGAAGCGGCAAAGCGCGCACGCTGTCATGACTTCATCATGGAACTTCCGGATAAATATCAAACGTTCGTTGGTGAACGCGGAATCAAACTTTCTGGTGGAGAACGTCAACGTATTGCGATTGCGCGTGCGATTCTGAAGAATGCGCCAATTCTTGTCCTTGATGAAGCAACTTCAAGCCTCGACTCGGAATCAGAATCTCTGATCCAAGCCGCGCTCGATGAGCTCATGAAAGGAAAGACAACGATCGTTATCGCTCACCGATTGTCGACCATCATGCGCATGGATCGCATTGTCGTGATCGATGGCGGAAAAGTCGTCGATTCTGGAACACACGATGAGTTGCTCACAAAAGAAGGAATCTACAAAAAGCTTTGGGAAATCCAAGCCGGTGGATTCATTGAATAAGACTAAACCCGCGAGACGGGCTCGCGGGTTTTTTTGTTGTGTACTATACTTTATGATGTATTGTTATTCATCATAAATGAACTTTATGTATATGGCAGAGCGAGGCGGTTATCCGCAAAATGAAATGTATTTATCTCCTGAAGATAAATTTTTTGGGCAAAAAGATGCACTTGGAAAAGAAAAAGAAACAACAGGATATGAAGGATGGACTGCGGAAGAGTGGGAAATCGAGATGGAATGGCGAGAATCTTTGCTTTCAAAGTCCGCTGCAGAATTACAGCTTGCTCTGGATGACGCAAAGAAAAAACTGGTGCATAAATCACATCTAGACACCATTCAAAGAGCTCTAGAAAAGGCGATTGCAAGAGAGGTTGTGAATTAAACTGATATTTTTAACGAAATACCCTCGATTGCTCGAGGGTATTTATGTATAAGACTATCGTTTTTTTGAATTTCGATATCTGGAGTAGAGATTTTTCCTGATTTTTTGATTAGGACGACGACCTCAAGCGTTTTCCATCGTCCACGACCAATCATGAAAAGAGATTGTTTACAAACTTCTGAACCGATCAATGTTCTGACAATACGATCTTCTTGGTCTCGACTCAGATGTGGTTCAAAGGCAAGACTCAGGACTCCGTTTGAAGTTGTTGAATCTGTTGAGTCTAATGAGTCGCGTGAGATAGAAATTTTCAAATCCCTTACGTTCCATTGAAAAAAGTGTGGCTCAGCTAATTCCTGTTTCTACAAGCATGTTGTGTTCTTTATCAATGGTAAAATCATAGGCAACGTCTGTGGATGGACGTAAATATGCATGGATCGTTACGGTAAGATCAAATTCTGGTGAGCCAGCAACAGTGTGTAAATAGGGCGGTGGGCTTTTATAAGTTTTGCTCATTCCAGCAGGATAACGCTTGGTTTTTTGTCCAAGCAGAGGAATGCGTTGTTGACCTCTTGGGTTGTCTGGACCCGCTGTCCCTTTTATAAGTAATTGTGAATGATCTACAACGTAAACTGTTTCATCAACAGCTCCTTCATGTACGGTGAGGGCAACAGTTGAATCTGCATGATCATGGATTCTGGTTTCTCGTTCCCATTGTGTTTGATCTTTACCTCTCCATCCAAACAAAAAAACATCGGGAAGTTTTTCAATCTCTTTGAGCATGAGTTTTATAACAGGACGTGTAGGATATTTTTCTTGATCCAAAAAGTCTTTTGTGATTTCGTGAATCGTTTGTGCGTGTTCTCGAGATAAATAATCGGTCATGCCTTTTAGTTTTCGTTGATCCCATTGATCATCCGGAACATTTTCAGCGATCCATTCCACAAGGGCAAGACGCAATGTTTTTATGTTTTCAGCACGTTTTTTGAATTCCGTGTCTGTTAAACGTTCGCTTCTGATTTTTTCTGAAGCGAGACGATCTGTTTCTTGAACAAATAATCCACGTGTTTTCAGAGGCTTCTTTTTTTCAATTCGATCTTCCTTTTTGTCTTCATGCGACGGAAAAGAGAAGTCTGTGCCAAAATTTCGCTCTGAAAAACCACCTCGATCAAATAGGGAATAGCACATATAACAGAAATGATAGCAATGATGTGAAAAGAAGGAAAGGGATAAAATTGTGGAAAGATTAATGTTATTTTGTTTTCCATCCATATAAACAACCTTGACTTATCGGCTTTTTTGGATACAATGCGTTCTCCCAATGCGGGAGTGTTCATTTACTCCCTCTCGCAGAGGGAACGAGGAAAGCAGCATGATCATTGATGTTCATGTTCATACATCTGATAAGCCAATGGTTGGTTTACATACGGTTGACGCATCGATTGATGCGATTGAGCGATCTGCAGATCGTTATGATCTTCGAAAGGTCTTTGTGATCGCGACGTATTTTCCGTTCAAGGGACGAGGGGTTCCGAATCGGGAGATGTTGAAGCGTATTGAAGGACGTGAACGATTTGCCATGATCGGCAGTTTGGACGTGATGAATCGATTTGAGGAAGGCCTCGCTGAGCTCGAAGAGCTCGCGGTGGCGGGACTCTTGGTCGGCATAAAGTTATTTGCCGGCTATCAAACGTTTCGTATTTCAGATCCTTCCATTTTTGGTGTGTATCGCCTGGCACAGAAATACAATCTCCCCGTAACTATTCATGGTGGGGAATTGCATCACTGTTGTTCGCGCGAGCGCAGAGAGAGTGGAAATCTGAAGTGTGGAAACAGTTTTTGTTGGATCGATGCAAATACTGATTTGGCAAAGCCAAGTGCGTTTCGGGAAGCGATCAAGTCTTTTCCCGACGTGAAGTTTGTGATCGCACATCTCGCAAATCCGTTTTTTGATGAGTTGCGTGCTCTCATGACCGAGTTTCCAAATGTTGTTACAGATCTTTCTGGGCAGTTCTTGTCCGGAACGGATGAAGCACGATTGGAATACAAAGTACAAATCGTTGAGGAACTGCAAAAGTTTCTGGCGATTCCGAATGGCGCGGATCGATTGTTGTTTGCTTCGGACTTTCCGATTCAATCGCTTGAGGATACGATTCAGCTCGTTGAAATGCTGGGACTTGATGAAGCTGCCAAGGAAAAGATCCTGTGGCGGAATGCAAATCGTGTGTATCGTCTTGGATTTGAGACGGGAGGTGTGCAATGAACGTATTGGTGACCGCAGGAAATACCATGACCATGATCGATGATGTGCGAGGAATTTCCAACATCTTTCGTGGTAGAACAGGAAACAAGATTGCAGATCAGATGCGTGAAGCGGGTCACGAAGTGATTTTGCTCACATCGAGTCCGGAACAAGTCCGTGGTGAGATGCTTTCAGATGCGTTTTCAGGAGGATCGTTGACGATCATCGCCTATAAGACGTACGACGAGCTTCTTACTAAAATGCAATACGCCATTCAGAACAATCGATTCGATTTGATTGTTCACTCGGCAGCTGTGAGCGATTATAAAGTGGCAAATACGTACATTCCGTGTGAACCAAGTGAAGTGTCAAACTCGGGTTCTGCGCGAGTCGTGATCAAGTTGTTGCAGAAAGTTGGAAAGATTTCGTCTTCTCATAAGCGTTTGTTTCTTGAACTTGTGCCCACAGAAAAGATCATTGACAAGATTCGTCGCGATTGGGGATTTAGGGGGTATCTCGTGAAGTTCAAGCTTCAGGTGGGTATCACGGATGGAGAGTTGCTTGATATCGCGCGAGCGAGTCGGGCGCAATCCAATGCGAATTTGATTGTGGCAAATTGTCTTGAGTGGGCTAGCGAGCGTGCGTATGTGATTGGTCGTGATGATGTGGCACATGCGGTGAAACGTGAAGAAATCGCTCAGGCGATTCTGCGTAGGATGCAATGAAGGTTTTGCTTGGAATGACAGGTTCCGTTGCGTCAGTGCTCATACCAAAGCTCGCGAAAGCGTTTCTTGACGCGGGTCACGATGTGCAGATTGTGGCATCAGAAGCCGCACTTTACTTTTACAGACCAGAAAAAATCGATAAGAAACTCAAAAGACAACAGGAGCGTGATCCAAACAAGCTTGCACCTGCAAAATGCTGGTCGGAAGTTCGTGTGTGGACAGATGAAGACGAGTGGTTTCGTTCGCGTCACGTAAAGATTGTTCGACATTTTGATCGGTATGCCGAACAGGCCCACCAGAAAGATGATCCTGTTTTGCACATCAACCTGCGTAAGTGGGCAGATATGTTCGTAGTTGCGCCACTTTCCGCGGATACACTTGCGAAGATGTCTGTTGGCAAGTGTGATAACTTACTGACGTGTGTGTTTCGCGCATGGGATTTCGACAAACCTGTCGTGCTCGCACCAGCCATGAACTCGTTCATGTGGTCAAATCCGTGGACGAATATGCAGATGAACATTCTGAGCAATGTAAAGGGTCCGAATGTACAGGGTCCGTCTGGTGGACGTAATGTTCACTTCATCGATCCGCAAAGCAAAGTCCTCGCATGCGGCGACGAAGGAATCGGCGCGATGGCCGATATCTCAACGATCGTTGATGTGGTCAACGGACTCGATGAAACTCAGCCAAAGGCTGATTAGCCTCCGGCTAAAAAACGGCCCAAGCGGCCGCGTCTGCCTCGAAGTAACACTTCGGGGTTTTTTTATCCACAATATTTGCGTTGACAAACGCTTGATTTTCTGATGAAATATTCTTATGAGAACTCCTGAATGCATAAAAGCGCAGGAGTTTTTTTGTTTTGTTTAAATTCGATAACTCAATTATAATGAAGCTAATATGAAGAAAGCTACTGTTACATTAGAAAGTCTCGATTCTAGAGCTGATGTTCACAATTCGAAGATCGAAGCATTGGATAAGAAGATCGAAACTTCGATCAAAGCTTTGGATACAAGATTTGATCGGCTCGAAAAGTATGTCAGTGAATTCTTTGATTTTATTAGAGAAAACATGATGCTTCGCAAAGAAACGCAAGAGTATGTTGATGAACGTATTGATACAAAATTTACAAAATACACATCAGATCAATTTGAATTTCAGGATCATGTTGGAAAACGTTGTGAAAATGTGGAACATGAGACACTTGCACTTCAGCATCGTGTAACTCTCGTCGAGAAACATATCGGCATCTAAAACAAAACACCCTGAGCTTGTCGAAGGGTGTTTATAATTTGCGTCTACCTCGGAGAGCATCGCCCAATGTTACTTCGTCGGCGAACTCGAGCGTAGCGCCCATTGGTAATCCTCTTGCAAGGCGCGTGACTTGCACGTGCGATGACAAAAGTTTTGTCAGATAAAGAATGGTCGTTTCGCCTTGTGTTGTTGGAGAGAGGGCGAGGATGACTTCTGAAACGCCGCCCGCTTGAATGCGTGCGACTAATTCTCGAATGCGTAGTGCGTCCGGCGTGATTCCTTCAATCGGACTGAGTGTTCCGCCAAGCACGTGATAGAAGCCGCGATAGAATCCTGTGGCTTCGATCGTTGAAATGTCACGCGGCTCTTCGACCACACACAAGATTGCTTTGTCGCGACGAGAATCCGCACATTGTTCGCAGAGCGGTTTTTCTGTGTAGGTAAAACAGGTTGGACAAGTTTGAATTTTCTCCCCGAGTTCAAGAAGTGCGCGCGCCATGACGTGCAAATCCGCCTTTGGCTGTTTCAACATATAATAAACATAGCGCAGGGCCGTTTTAGGCCCCACGCCAGGTAAACGCGAGAACGCCGCGACGAGGTTTGTGATCGGTTCCGGAAATTTCCGCATAGGAATAAAGTAGAT
>MGFD01000011.1:0-2661 GCA_001791715.1 Candidatus Uhrbacteria bacterium RIFOXYB2_FULL_45_11
CGCGTATGACGATGCGGGTGTCTTCTCCGTACAAGCCGGACTCGATAAATCTCGCGTGCCGCTTGCGTACAAGACGATCATGCAAGAGTTGCGTAAAATCAAACGCGACGGCGTTACACCAAAAGAAGTGAAAGAAGCGATCGATCATGTGCGCGGAAGCATGTTGCTTGCTATGGAGAGTTCTTCGTTCCAAGCTGAATGGTACGGTGACGATGAATTGTTCTTGAATAAAGTCCGCACCCCAGAACAATTCATGGCCAAACTCTCAAAGATCACGGCGGCAGATATAAAGAAGATTGCGAACGAAGTGATCAACGAAAAACAAATGAAGCTCGCGGTTATTGGGCCGTATAAAAATGAAGGAGAGTTTTTGAAAGCAATATCGTAAGGGAGGGGCATGCCCCTCCCGTACAAGCATATGAAAACCATCATCGGCAACTGGAAAATGAATTTGGGAGTGCGTGAAAGTGTGGCGCTTGCACGTGCGTCCTTGTTGCTTTTGCGTGGAAGAAAAGTTGCGCCACACATGATCATTTGTCCATCCACGATCGCCCTTTCTGAGGTGCGAAAAGTTGTCGCACGCAGTGGGTGCGGTCTTGGAGCACAAAATGTTTCTGAAGAAGAGCAAGGTGCGTTTACAGGAGAAACATCTGCTCGCATGTTGTCAGAAGTTGGCGCAACCCATGTTCTTATTGGTCACTCTGAGCGTAGACAGTTGTTTGGAGAGACGAACGAGCTTATCAATGCAAAACTTTTAAAAGCAATTGAGCATGGTCTCACGCCGATTGTTTGCATTGGAGAAACAAAAGAAGAGCGCGATGCAGGACAGGTGAAAAAAGTCATTCTGCATCAATTAGGAACGGCATTTAAAAACGTACGTCCAAAGTTTTCGGAAACGTTGTGCGTTGCGTATGAGCCTGTGTGGGCAATCGGAACAGGGGAGACGCCAAGCACGCAAGAAATTGTGGAAGTCCATGCGCATATCCGAGAAATTCTTGGAGAGCTTTTTCCAACCGCGCCAGAAACCGCATTTGCGATTCTCTATGGCGGAAGTGTGAACAAAGAAAATGCGTATGGTTTTTTGCGCGAAAAAGAAATTGATGGCCTGCTTGTTGGAGGAGCAAGTATCAAGATTCATCAGTTGAAAGAGATTGTAGATGCTGCATGTGAGGTCTTAATCGCTCAGTCTTAATATATGATTTGGATCATCCCTCTTTTTCTTCTTGCGATTGGTGTCATTTCTATTGTGATTATTTTGATTCGCAAAATGCCACAGTTGCGCCTGATCAATGTGGATTCGATTGCAAAAGAGCGTACGCGCAAAATTAAAGAACAGATTATTTTACAGAAATTTCAACGCGCAAGTGGTGATAAATTGAAGGGGATTTCTGCATTGGCTGTTTTGATTGGGCGCACCACTTCTCGTTCGGGAAGACGCATTGTGCAGCGTCTCTATTCCCTTGAGCAGTATTATCAAAAACTAAAACGATCCGCGTCTGAAGGACAACACGCGTATGACGCAGACACGATTCATCGTTTGGTTGAAGAGGCAGAAACATTGCGTCAAAAAGATGAATTGATTCCGGCAGAGAAAATTTACATTGATATCATCAGTCACAATCCAAAAAGTGTGGATGCCTACGAAGGGCTTGGAAATTTGTATCTTGCAAACGGTCAGTTTGACCAAGCGCGTGAAACATTCCAATTTTCTCTTCGGTTATCCCCAAATGACGCGAGTGTGTTTGTTTCGCTTTCCGAATTGGAAATGCGATGTGATCAACCAAAAGCAGCTCTCGTACACTTGAAAAAGGCGATTCAAAAACGTCCCAAAAATCCAAAGTATTTGGATTTGTATATTGAGGTTTCTCTGAAGGCTGGATCTCTTAAAGATGCTCAAGAGGGGATTAAACGCTTGAAAGAAGTGAACCCGGAAAATCAAAAAATTAAGGGCTTTGAGGAGCGATTTCTTGAGCAAAAAGCCGCTTATCTGACCAAATCCCATTCCTCCACAGATGAACCTTCACAAACAGAATAAAGTTTGTTATGATTCCGCGCGCGATGACATACCGTTGTAGCTCAACCCCGATGACTCGGGGAGCTGACTGAAATGTCGGCTTCGGTAGAGTGTTGGATACAATTTGCCGTTGTAGCTCAGTCGGTAGAGCACATCCATGGTAAGGATGAGGTCATCGGTTCAATCCCGATCAACGGCTCCACTCGGCTTTAAAAATCGGCGAGCTGCTCGTGCTTCGCAAAAAAATGTTTCGTCGTAGTTTGTCTACGACTCAACATCTTTTTTGCTCCCTGCCTATTGGCAGGCAGGCAACACTTCGCATCTCACCAATTTTTGAAAGCCTGCAACGTATGCGTTATGGGTAGATACTCAAGCGGTCAACGAGGGGAGACTGTAAATCTCCTGGCTCACGCCTTCGAAGGTTCGAATCCTTCTCTGCCCACCACTCGGCTTTAAAAATCGGCGAGCTGCTCGTGCTTCGCAAAAAAATGTTTCGTCGTAGTTTGTCTACGACTCAACATCTTTTTTGCTCCAGCACTTCGCATCTCACCAATTTTTGAAAGCCTGCGACGTATCAGTACACACATATTGCCGAAGTAGCTCAGTTGGTAGAGCAACGGTTTTGTAAACCGTAGGTCACGGGTTCG
>MGFD01000011.1:2712-5413 GCA_001791715.1 Candidatus Uhrbacteria bacterium RIFOXYB2_FULL_45_11
GCCAGTAATAGCTTCATAAATACAAGAGTGGAAAAAGGTTGTTCCCCGTGAGCTTCGGGCCGTAACCTTGACACAAACACAGATTCAGGCTAATCTTCGGCCATAAATTTCATCTATGTCACAAGAAAACCTCATCAAACTTGAATGCAAAGATTGTAAGCGCGCTGGCTACAACAGCCACAAGAACAAGAAAACCTTGAAAGAGCGCTTGGAACTCAGCAAATTCTGCAAGTGGTGCAATAAGCACACTGTGCATAAAGAGACCAAATAAAAAACATCCGCCTCACGGCGGTGTTTTTTTTGGAAAGAAAAAAGCTTCTCGGGTTAGGAGAAGCGAGGGTCTCTGATTTCGTTGTAGGTATACACTGCCGGCACTTGATCTGGTGGCAGACTTGTGGCCCAACGAGCCCAGAGGACGGATTCGATTGAGATGATCTTGTTTTGAATGGTGATTCCCCAATAGGAGAGTCCGTACAATGCACCGAGGCAGAGGAACATGGTGATCAAAAACGGATTTGTGAGGAATTTGGTTGAGTCGCTGTTGTTTTGCATGCTCGTCCAGATGGCGAGGATGAGATATACGAATGTCTTGATGGTCGTAAGTGTGAAAATGGTGCAGAATATTTGTGAACGCATCCATTTCCATCGTTTGCGTTCTGCTTTCAGATCTTCCGTGCGCATTTTTGGAAAGTCTCCAAGGTCCGTCATAATGAGCTTGCCATTTTGCGCGGACATTTCTTCTGCTGTGAGTAATGGACTCATGTGTTTCCTTGTTGTCGAGAGAAAGATATTCGACGGAAGAGAATATCAAAAAAATACGGTTCTGTCAATCGGACGACCATCCTCGTGGTATAATCTTTTTATGTCTAAACTTCTTTCTTCATTATTGTTGGCTTTCTTTCTGCTCGTTTCTTCGGGTCGTTTTGTGCTTGCTGCAGAAGATATGGCGGCTGTTGAGCAGCAAAAGACGCAATTACAGCAACAGCTGGAACAGATCGAGGCGCAAATTGCGCAGTATGAAAAAGACCTCGTGAATATTAAAGGGGAGAAGAATACCCTTACCAATAAAATCAAACAGCTTCAAACACAACAATCTTCGCTTGCATTACGGATTAAAGAAACGTCTCTTCAGGTAGAAGACATGGAGCAGCAGATTACGGTCACAAAATCGTTTATTGAACAAAATCAACTGAGAACAGATGCTCTGAAAATAGAGGTGACAGAAGTATTGCATCAAATTCAAACAAACGACCATCGACCATTTCTTTACGTCTTTTTTTCTGAACACACGCTGTTTGATGCGCTGTCTGAAATTCAAAATTTTTCCCAGGTGGCAGATGAATTGAATGTCCTTATTGATCAACTGAAAAAAACACGAGAAAATCTTGCCATGCAAAAACAGCGTTTGGATACAGAACAAGATCATGTTGAAAAATTACTGACGGTTCAGACCTTGCAACAACAAGCATTGATTGGATCCGTTAAAGAACAATCAACGCTGCTCACACAAACAAAAGGGAAAGAAAAAAATTATCAGGCGAGCCTGACCGAAACACAAAAACAAGCGGCACAAATTCGAACACGTTTGTATCAGTTGCTTGATGTGGGAAAACAAATCACGTTTGGACAAGCGGTTGAAATTGCTGTTTGGGTTTCAGAGCAGACGGGGGTTCGCGCAGCGTTCTTGCTCGCGGTTTTGTCACAAGAATCAAATTTGGGAAAAAATGTTGGAACCTGTAATCGCCCTGGAGATCCACCAGAAAAAGGGTGGAAGGTGATTATGAAACCAACGCGTGATCAAGAACCGTTTAAAACCATTACGGAGGAACTTGGATTAGATCCAGACACAACGGCTGTTTCGTGCCCCATGCGTGATGCAAAAGGAAAACAGGTTGGTTGGGGAGGTGCCATGGGGCCTGCGCAGTTTATTCCGTCTACCTGGATGGGATACAGGGCAAAGGTTACAAACATCACAGGAAAGACCGCAAACCCTTGGGACATCCGCGATGCATTTATTGCATCCGCGTTAAAGCTTGGAGCAGATGGCGCAAAAACAAAAGAGGGTGAGTGGGCCGCTGCCATGCGCTACTTCTCGGGCTCCACAAACGTCCGTTTTCGTTTTTACGGAGACCAAGTCGTCGCCCGTGCAAATGCATATCAGGAAGACATTGAGGCGCTTGGAAAATAAAATGATAAACAAAAAAGATCCACATTTGTGGATCTTTTTTTGGAGTAAGTATTGGTTGAGTATCAGTGTTCGATCATTTTTTCTTTCACAAGCAATATCGGTAGATTTTATTTTTCATAGCCAAATATTCATTTCAAACTCTCCTTTATCCTTCGCAACAACGGGACAGAAACCGATCCGCTTTGTTTTACATTTGATTCTCGATCTCTTGCCGTCTTTTCTGAAACGTACGCTTCATAATAAACCAACTTCCAGGGTCGTCGAGGTCGAGATGAGTCGACTTCACCATTATTGTGCTGTGCAAAACGTTTTCGAAGATCACCTGTTGAGCCTTTGTAAAAATAATTTAAATCGACTTGGCTTTGAAGAATATAAAAATACCACATAGCAAAGTTAGTATAACGAACTTTGCTCAAACAGAAAAACACCCGAAGGTGCTTTTCTCTTGTCATATCCTCGCGAACTACATGACCCGACACTCTACAGTGGCCTGCCACGTCGCTCGCGAGCGAC
>MGFD01000011.1:5486-8170 GCA_001791715.1 Candidatus Uhrbacteria bacterium RIFOXYB2_FULL_45_11
TTCGCGAGCGACGTGGCAGGGGCGGAGGGAATCGAACCCACGTCAAAGGTTTTGGAAACCTTCGTCCTACCATTGAACGACGCCCCTATGGTAACGACGGGATTATACAGGATGATAAAAAAAAGGGAAGATCCATGAACAGATCGTGTGAGAACACGTGGAAAGTGTGATACACTAAAGGCAATTCATTCTTTTTTACTTTTTATGAAGCGCTATTTATTTCTTTTGCTTGTGTGTGCGGCTTTTTTCCCCACATCGCCCGTTTCTGCAACGGCAGAAAATCCTGTGATTCAAATCACCTCGCCACTTTCCGGATCGTTTGTCACTGGAAGAGCAGAAATTACGTTTACAAATGAATCCACCATGACGCCGCTTTCCGCAGAGTGTTCTTTGGATGGATTTATGACGCTCATTGCATGTACATCGGGTCAAACAGCCGTTGGCGATCTTCCTGGCTTTGATGAGCGTGCGGATGGTGCATTTACGCTTTCCGTTCAAGATGAATATGCTCCACGTGCATACATTTCTGATACAGAAACCGGAATCACAAAAGATACGGTTGTACCTGTTGTAACGTCTGTGTTGCCCGCAACGGGATCATCGCTCAATTCTTCTTTTGAATTAAAATATACATTGGACAGTGAAATCGCATCTGGAACAATTACGTTTACTCGTGTAGATGGCACACCAGATCTTGCGTCACACACATACACCATGCTTCGTGCGGATGGTGAAAGCGGACAACATACTCTTACGCGCGCAACGCTTGAGGCAGGATTTGGAAATGCGCTTATTGAAGATGCGATGTATACAATTTCTTATATCGTATTAGATAATGCGGGGAATGAGGGTGCAGCAACGGTTTCTTCGGTTGTGTATGATGCGGTTCAATCGGCTACCATAACAAACGTGCAGATTTCTTCAAATGCATCCGTTCCAACGGCAGCAGCAGTGGGGCACATTGTTACCGTTCAGGCATATTCAGATTTTGGATCAAGTGTGGTTGGAACCATCGGAGGAAAAACGGCCGTGGGAACAAAAGTTGGCAGAGATCTTTTTTTGAAAAGAACATTGGATGGAACAGAAACAGAAGGAGCTGGATTGAATTTTACATTGACCTTGCGTGATGCATCTGGAAACGCGATTGCATCTGTCACAAAAGCAAACATTGTGAATGGCACAGCGGTGGAAACAATTTTTACGCCACCAATGATACCACGCACTGCTCCCGTAGCAGGAACCTATACAGGATCACAAAACATTTTTTTCGAATCTCCTGGTTCCATGGTGACGATTCGTTATACAACAAACGGAACAACGCCTTCCTGTACAACAGGTTCGCTCTATGTTGGTGCGATCACATTAACATCATCCACAACCATTAAGGCAAGAAGTTGTGATTCTGTGGGGAATAGTTCTGCGCTCGGAACGTTTGCATACACCATAAACGCTTCAAGCGGAGGTTCTGGGGGAAGTTCCGGAGGCGGTGGAGGAAGCACTTCTCCCACGATTCCCGGAACACCTGTCGCGAGCCCTGTAACCGGATCCTACACAGGAACGCAATACGTTACTTTGTTATCCACGGGCGCAACGAGTATTCGTTACACAACAAACAAAACATTGCCTACGTGTACGACCGGAACCGTGTACATTGGTCCGATTCAAGTTTCGGCAACGGGAACAATCATTGCAAAAGGATGTAACGTCTCTGGTCTCGGATCCGCAAACGCAACATTTGCCTACACCATCAAACCAGGAAGCACAACGACAACGGCGCCCATCGTATCTACACCCGGCAGCAATACTCCTGTCACCGTTACAACAACACCGCAAACAAGTGTAACGCCCGTTCCTTCTGTTGTGTCTATTCATGATCCAGCTCTCTATGCAAAATTGTTATTAGATTTTGGATTAAAGAGTGACTCTGTGAATTTTGAACGCAATAAAGCATTGATCCGATCTGATGCGACGTCGTTTGGTGTTGTGATTACAGATGAACAAATTCGTGCGATTGCAAACTTTGTGACCTATGGCGCATCCACAGAAACCATCAAACTTGGTTCAGGGGAACGACATGCGGTCATTCGGGATTATTTTGAAACCGTTGGGCGTGGTGATGTTGTTTGGGATGATATCCAACGCTTAACGATTGGTCAGAAACCTGTTAAACGCAATTTAGCAAAAGAACAAGCACAGGTTCCGATCGCCCTGACTGCATTCACGCGTATGACCGGCCACGCGCCAAACTTTCAGAATGCGTCAGAGGATTTGGCGTGGAATACCTTAATGTATCGTATTCGTTTCACACGCAATCTTGTGAAAGAACAAAATGGAATTAATCGTTTTCAGAATCTTTATAAACGTTCGCCTGTGTCACCATTCGATTGGTCGATCGTTCGAGCACTCGGATATGTGTTGTATTAGGGTGTCGTTGTTCACGATATGTTGAATGTATTTCAAAAAGAAGCAGAAGAAAAATGGGGGCATACGCAGGCGTTCCAACAATCTTCCGAACGGACAAAACGGTTTACAAAAGAAGATTGGGAGCAAATTCGCTCTGAGCAAGAACAAAACATGCAGCATCTTGTCAGACTCATGGTTGAAGGGTTGCAAGTGTCTGATCCTCGTGTGCAACAAGAAATCACATCACATCGCGGGATCATTCATAAATTCTATGATTGTAC
>MGFD01000012.1:0-7339 GCA_001791715.1 Candidatus Uhrbacteria bacterium RIFOXYB2_FULL_45_11
TGATCAGTGTTAGTGTGTCTTTAACAAGGAGGAAACGTGCATACGACATTTTTTTCTTATGCGACAGCGGTTCAACAAGATGTTCTTGAGTTGATCATGAAACAGGAGTTGGCCGCGGCCGAAGAAAAATACAAGAATGAACTCTATGCGCTCGACCAGAAGTATCTAGGAGGTCAGTGGAATCTCGTTGATGCGGATGGTCGTTCCCGCTTGAACATCACATCCCAGAAATCATGGGATCGCGAGTACGCGAAGTCAAAGAGTGCACATTCCGTTGATCCGCATTTTCCGAGCCATGACGAGTACGACGATCTGTACTACGATTTGCACGACGATGACTACTGTCATGACTGTGGCTCTCGCATGTGTTCGGGGAATTGTCGTCAGATCATGGATGATGATCCTTTGGATCTGCGATCCTTGGCTGATTCCGAAGCTGACGAGGATTTCAAAGAGCGCCACGAAGGTCCTGACGGCTGCACTTGGTGCGGCAACTTCAGGTCAGATTGTAGTTGCTATGACGATGATCCCGTGATGAGTGAAGAATGGGTGGAAGAAGCAAGGCTTGCATGGATGGATCGGCATGATGCCGAGAGCTTTTATAAGTTTCGTGATGTTCTCACGCGGCGTCTCAAGTTTTTGCACCTGCACGCCAAAGAGGCTGCGGACGCGGAAGATTCCAACTCTGATTCGCACGGAAATTCACACGGTAACGTGTGGAAGCGTTCGAATCGTACGGTGCGCAAGCAGTGGGCCCGTCACAAAGTTCGCCAATGCAAGCAGTTCGATGATCTGAACGAGCGCGCACAGCAGGAGACGATGTGTTCCATCGACCTTGGCTTGGCCCTTGGAAAAAAAATCAGGCGCAACAAGAAGATTGACATGGTGCTGTCTCGACTGCATGGTCGTGGTGGTTTCTCTGCCGAGTTTTTCCGCATGTACGAGTTGCCGAAGCTGATGGCGGCCTAGTTCTTTCAACAACAACCACTTTACACACAAGGATACCCATGCCCCAGTCATTTCCGGGAAGAAAAAGAAATTTCGTAAGTGCAAAAAAAGCGATTCGACAAAGTGGCGTGCCCTTGCATGCAACGTGGTCACAGCGACAACAGCGTTTGCATGCGGAGCGTCTCTTGGCGGAAAAAATCCGCTTTGAGGAATTGATTGCAGAGTGCAAACGCAAGAATGCAGAACTGTGCAATCAAGGTCTCATCATCTAGTTCATTTATTTCTGCCTAAGTTCGCTTAGGCCTTTTCACAAGTTCTCGAATGGGTCGAGGACTAGTGATCAGAAACTGAGGTTCCATATCTGACGTCAAAGAGAGGTCAGAGAAGAAGGAATCGATCAACCCGTTTTATGGGAGAAGCATCATGAACGCGATTGGACGAGGACGTTTTCTGAATCGATTTCGCATGCGCACGGAGGTTCTTCCTCCGGAGCACTCTCATCCGCTCAAGCCGAATTGGGCAGAGCGGCAACTGCAGCGCCGCACAGAAGCGCAACAGAAACACGAAGCGAACATTTTTCGTGACGTGGGGCCTTTTGCGCAAACGTATTAGGAGAGCATGAGCGTTTCGTGGTTCGCCCGTGTTCGCTCTCTCACACATATCTGCCCAAGATTCTTGGGCCTTTTCACAAGTTCTCGAAATCGATCGAGACCTTGTACAGAAGTGGGGATCCCATGACTCGTCGAATTTCTCGTGAAGAAATTGAGGCAGCTGATGTGATTGAGGAAGGTGACGACGATGAGACGTCTGTTCACGACTCTCGTGTTCCCCCCGACAGCACTCTTGAGCGTCTTCACAAAGGCTCACAAGCTTTTGCCGATTGGCTGAAGAATTGTCATCTTGATGACGAGCGCGAGGTCGTAGAGAATCCTGTTTCCGAATGGGACATGTTTCACGGCGGACGCAATCACTGCTCGCCCGACTTGCCTCGCAATAACGGTCCGGTGATTTACTGATTTTTCTTGCCTAAGTTCGCTTAGAGGAAGCAGCGAAGGAAACGTCGCACAAAGCGTGATCCTCGGGACAGGCTCGAAGATCGAATGCAAACACAAAGAGAAGGAGTCAGCATGTCGAAACCTTGTAACTGCGGTCGTGCGGAAGATGATCCAATGCATGAGGATTGGTGCCAGACTAACGATGCTCCCGAGAGCAGTCGTGACCATCTTCTTTCGTCGGACGTTCAGTTGGCATTGAAAAACATGTCGAGGAATAAACCGCACTGGGTACCAATTTCAGTTGCGCGCGCACTTGGGATTCAGCTTCGCGAGCCACCGCCGGAGACGCTCGCGCAATGCGAGATCGACGAAGAAAGCGCGTTTGTTCACTCTGCGTACGATCCTCAAGGAGCGTTGCCGGGTGCTTGTGACGAAGAAGATTCGTACACGGCCATCTTGCGTGAGTCTCCCGAAGATCATTCTGATATGAATGATGACCTGCCGTCCCTTCGCGAAACGCTTGCGAGCAACGGTATCGAGGTCTCAGGATTTGAGGAATTGGATCATCGCTAGCGTTGGCAACTGCCTGAATCTCTTTCAGGCCTTTTCACAGGCCCTCGAATGTCTCGAGGTCCGGTGATCAGAAAAGAAAATCGAACATGAAGGATTAAGAGTATGCCATCTTTTCGTCTGCAACTTGTGAGCAGATGAACCAGGCAGCTGCCTGATGAATCCACTTCACGTGGAGATGGTTGATGTGTTTCGCGATGCAAATAAGGCTTTGGCTTTCCTTGCACCGAATGAGCGTATCTTTTTTCGCATACTTCTTAGTCACTGCGCAAAGCTCTTCTCCTTCATGTTCGGTTTTTTTGGGAACCAAGGCTTAAGCCTTGGGTTACAGAAATGTGCCGATGAGGCGGGATCTAGGAACCCCACTCATAACGGTTTTCTTTTGCGGAAATTACGCACAACAAGGAGTTTCATGAACCAGCGTACGGTTGTTCCACAGACGACTCATATTACGGATGCGCCCACTGCGCGCAGACCAATCGTTCCGCAGACAAGCGGAGCTGCTTCAAAAACGGTACGGATCGTGCCGCCGCGCTCTGTTTCATCGACGAGTGCACAGTTTGCTCCTCGACCAATCAGTGCACAAACATCCGCTCAGCGCGAATTTGTGTTAGATGAAAAGCTTGAGGAAGAAGCGTATCTTGCGCGCACATTTGTACCAAAGCCAAGACTAGGTGATCGAACGGATGTTGGGGAGAAGTTGCGTTCAGTGGCAAATGCCTTGCAGGATGACGCACACCGACGCCGCGTTCTTGAAGAGAAGATTCGGATGGAACGCGCATCGTACGTTTGTTATGAAGATCATGACGGCGGCGCATACACGCGTTCGCGTCAGCCTATTCTTGTTGAATACAAGAGCTTGGCCAAGCCAAAGCCTTCTGCGGCATGTTCAGAAACAGAACTCAATGTTCCGTTTCCAAAAATTCGTTATCCAGACGGAGAGCGCTTTGGTCCGAACCCGTTTGTTGAACTAACAGACGACACATACGGCACATCGTATACAAACGATGTCGGAGAGGATGTTGAGATTTGTTTTGCGGGCATGTCATTGTATATGGAACGCAAAGAGAATCACTGGGTCTATTGGCCGCATGACCGCTCTGAGCGCCCACAGAATTTTCCGCTTCGTGGCAACGTGACGCAGGGTCTCTTTGAGGCAAGCTCGTTTGATCCGCCCACTGCGCCGATTGTGCGCGAAGAAGATGTGGATGCAAATCAGGTTGTCTGGGCATTTGAGGTGATAGCGGAAGAAGGGGAGTCATACATCCTCATGATCGTGACACTCGTTACGGGTGAGAAACGCATGATCGAAATTCCGTACACCGAATCGTTCTTTTCATGATTCTTGTGGGTTTACCTCAAACCCACCTTTTCTCTTGGACATGATTTGTGAAATCGTTTTTATGAGAAAAGGGGAATACTTGAAAAAACAAGAAAAGGTTTCTATAATACATGTATCGTTCACGTAGCATTGGTCCACTTCATGCTGCGAAAGATCGTACGATGTCCTTGAACCAAAATCGCGAGCGCGGCATTGCTCTTCGTGAGCGAAGCCAAGAATCTCTCTCCTCTAGCTCAAACCTTTTGTTTCGAATCTTACAGCGTGACTGTCTTTTGCAGCCTAAAGTGGATCAGATTGTGGATAACACAGAACTTAGCAATGGCTGAACTCTGTGTTTTTTTCTAAATTTAGGCGCATTTGTCAAAATCATTGACAGGAAATTCCGTTTCAGCACGTCTACTTGACGTGCTCGTTTTCGCATGGTACGATCGCCTTACATTTCAGAGTCAATTTCGCTCAATTGAGCAAAACTTGACCTTCTTTGCTCCCATATGGCTGGACGGTCCCGGGAGAAAGAAAAATGAAGACAGCAGTGCAAACTACACCAGACTGACCCCTGGTTAATGACCCACACTTCTGATCATCAACATTTCCGTCCAAAAGAATAGTTAAAAGCGTCGCTTTTGCATAAAAAGCGAGGTTTTTTGTTTTATAACGAAGGGGTTCGGAATAAAGCGTTAGGGATTAGAAAAAGTGAATTTATGTTCATTTTTCCTAGTTTCTAACTCCTGCCTGTCGGCAGGCAGGCTTCATTCCAAATCCTGACCCTAATCCCTACCCGATCTAACGTATGATTTTTCAACGCACACCCGTCAAATCTCGTGAGCGCAAAGTCTTCACAGATGTTGTGGATGCCATGGAGCTTCCAGACCTCATTGAAGTCCAACGCCGCTCGTACCAATGGTTCTTTGATGAAGGAATCTCTGAACTGTTCCAAGAAGTTACCCCAATCAAAGACTTTATTGGTCGTGATTTGGAATTGTACTTTGATGGTTATTACCTCGATGAGCCTAAGTTTGATGAAAAAACATCCAAATTGAAAAATGTTACGTATGAAGCGCCTCTTCGTGTGAAAACACGTTTGGTGAACTTGCGTTCAAAAACCGTTAAAGAGCAAGAAATTTATTTGGGAGATCTCCCAATCATGACTCCTCGTGGAACATTCGTTATCAACGGTGTTGAGCGTGTGGTTGTATCTCAGCTCGTGCGTTCCGCGGGAGCGTTTTTTACGGGAGACGTTTACCGTGGTCGCCGTTACTACGGAGCAAAAATCATTCCAAACCGTGGAGCTTGGCTTGAATTTGAAACAGATCCAAAAAACGTGATCTGGGTAAAGATTGATCGAAAGCGTAAGGTTGCCGTGACCGCACTTTTGCGTGCATTCGGTGTCACAACAGATGAAGAAATCATGGCCATGTTTAAAGATATTGATACACACCCAACCAATCATTATATTGAAGCAACGCTTAACAAAGACGTTTCAAAAACAGAAGAAGAAGGACTCATTGAAGTGTACAAGCGTATCCGCCCAGGAGATCGTGCAACTTCAGACAACGCACGCAGCTTGATTCATGCGATGTTCTTTAATTTTGATCGTTACGATTTGGGAAAAGTTGGTCGTTATAAATTTAATTTGCGTTTTGGAGATTCTACAGATCCAGCGGTTGTCAATCCAGAAGCAAATCGCATTATCGGAAAAGAAGATTTAAAGAAAATCATTTCAGAAATCATTCGCTTGAACATCACCCAAGACGAACCAGATGACGTTGATCACTTGGGAAACCGTCGTGTTCGAGCTGTTGGAGAATTGATCCAAGGTCGATTCCGTGTTGGACTCGCTCGTATGGAGCGCATTATTAAGGATCGCATGTCGACCCAAGATATTGACGCACTTACGCCAGGACGACTCATCAATGCGCGTCCTGTGATTGGAGCGATTCGTGAGTTTTTCATGTCTTCACAGTTGTCTCAGTTCATGGATCAGACGAACCCTCTTTCCGAGCTTGAACACAAGCGTCGTTTGTCTGCGATGGGACCTGGTGGACTTTCTCGTGAGCGCGCAGGATTTGAAGTTCGTGACGTTCACCCAACTCACTATGGACGCATCTGTCCGGTTGGAACACCAGAAGGACCAAACATCGGACTTATTGGTCAGCTTTCAAGTTATGCCATCATCAACGACTACGGATTTATTGAAACGCCGTATCGTAAAGTTGTAAAAGAAACAAAAGATGGAAAAACACGCGCACGTGTGACCGATGAAGTTGTTTATGTAAACGCCTTTGTAGAAGAGCGCGCTGTTACCGTTCCGGCTACGGTTCCACTTGATAAGAACGGATACGTTTTGGAAGAGTTCGTTGGTGGACGTAAGTTTGGAGAACCAAAAGTTGTGAACCAATCAGAAATCGATTACATGGACGTTTCATCACGTCAGATTGTTTCTATTGGTACCGCACTCATTCCATTTTTGGAGCACGATGACGCAACACGCGCGCTCATGGGAACAAACATGCAACGTCAGGCCGTTCCTACCGTGAAACCAGACGCGCCGATTATCGGAACTGGTATTGAAAAGCGCGCCGCAAAAGATTCTGGTCACGTGATCGTTGCAGAACAAGACGGAGAAATTTCTGCGATCGACGGTAGTCACATTGAAATTACCGATAAAGACAAAAACGTCTTTAACTACGAATTGAAAAAATTCCAACGCTCAAACAACTCAACCTCCATCAACCAACGCCCTGTTGTGATGCCAGGATTGAAAGTGAAAAAAGGAGACGTCATTGCAGACTCTTCTTCTGTTGACCAAGGAGAACTCGCGCTTGGACAAAACATGTTGGTCGCCTTCATGTCATGGGATGGATACAACTTTGAAGACGCGGTCATTTTCTCAGAACGTTTGGTGCACCAAGATCGATTTAGTTCCGTGCACATTGAGCACTACACGCTCGACGTTCGTGACACAAAACTCGGACCAGAAGTTGTGACGTCAGATATTCCAAACGTCTCAGAAGAAAAATTGAAAAATTTGGATGCAGAAGGAGTGATCCGTGTTGGAGCAGAAGTAAAATCTGGAGACATCTTGGTTGGAAAAATTACGCCAAAGGGTGAAACAGAATTGTCTGCAGAAGAAAAATTGCTTCGCGCCATTTTTGGAGAAAAAGCACGAGACGTCCGTGATTCCTCTATGTACCTTGAGCATGGAGAACATGGAAAAGTTGTTGGAATCACCGTCTTCTCTCGTGAAGAAGGGGATAAACTTTCGCCGGGCGTGATCAAATCCATTCAGGTCACGATTGCGGACATGCGTAAGATTCAGGTGGGAGATAAAGTTGCGGGACGTCACGGAAACAAAGGTGTTATTTCAAAAGTGGTTCCGGTTGCCGATATGCCATTTTTGCCAGACGGAACACCGGTTGATGTCATTTTGACTCCACTTGGAGTTGTGTCTCGTATGAACTTGGGTCAGATTTTGGAGGTTCAC
>MGFD01000012.1:7393-12858 GCA_001791715.1 Candidatus Uhrbacteria bacterium RIFOXYB2_FULL_45_11
GGAATCTCAGAAGAAACCATTAAAGAACAATTGAGACTCGCGGGTCTTCCAGAAACAGGACAAATGATTTTGTCCGATGGAAAAACAGGAGAAAAATTTGAAAACCCTGTGACCGTTGGGTACATGTACATGCTGAAGCTCGCACACATGGTGGAAGATAAAATGCACCAACGATCTATCGGTCCGTACTCTCTTATTACGCAACAGCCTCTCGGAGGAAAAGCGCAATTTGGAGGACAGCGTTTTGGAGAAATGGAAGTTTGGGCACTGGAAGCATATGGAGCTGCTCACACGCTTCAAGAAATTCTCACCATTAAGTCTGACGACGTCCCAGGACGTTCAAAGGCGTATGAGTCGATCATCAAAGGAGAACCGATCCGCAAAGTCAACATTCCAGAATCCTTCAACGTGCTTATTCGTGAGTTGAAAGGATTGTGTCTGGACGTCGAATTGTTGAAGGACGGAAACATCGTCGCACTTAGCGAAGAGAAAGGAGTAATGAAGAAATAATATGTTCAAAAAACAAGATGCTCTGAAGTCTACCGACTTCGACTCCATTCGCCTTCGCCTTGCTTCACCAGAGGCAATTCGTTCTTGGTCTTATGGAGAAGTTTCAAAGCCAGAAACCATCAACTACCGAACACAAAAACCAGAAAAATCTGGACTCTTCGCCGAAGAAATTTTTGGACCATCCAAAGATTGGGAATGTTACTGTGGAAAATATAAAAAGATTCGTTATAAAGGAATTGTCTGTGACAAATGTGGTGTTGAGGTAACGCACTCCATTGTTCGCCGTGAACGTATGGGGCACATTGAACTTGCCTGTCCAATCACACACATTTGGTTCTTGCGCGGCGTTCCGTCAAAAATCGGAACGGTGCTTGATCTTTCTGTGCAGAACTTGGAAAAAGTTATTTACTTTGCAAGCTTCCTCATTACAAACATCAACCAAGAAGCAAAAGACCAGACAGAAGAACAGGTCAAACAAGAGCTGAAGAGCAAACAAAAAATGATCGAAGGAGAATTTAAGCGCGATGTTGGTCGCTTGGAAGAAAAATTCCAAGGCGATGCAAAAAAGATTGCCGCAGAAATTAAGCGCTTAGAAGAAATTCGTGATCAAAAAACGGCTGAGCTCGATGAAGATTTTGAACAAGTTGTAAGTGACTTGAAAGAAATGGAAGTCATGCGCATTATTTCAGAACAGACCTATCATGAGTGGTCTCTGAAGTATGGTCACATCTTTGAAGCGGGGATTGGTGCAGGAGCCGTCAAAGAAATGTTGAAGCGTATCAATGTTGAAGAAACCATGAAAGTGCTTGAGGACGATTTGATTAACGCAACGCGTACAAAACGCGATCGCGTCCTTCGTCGCTTGAAACTTCTGAAGTCCCTTCACGTAAACGGCATCAAGCCAGAATGGATGGTGCTTGCGGCCGTTCCAATCATTCCACCAGATTTGCGTCCAATGGTTCCGCTTGACGGAGGTCGTTTCGCAACATCTGACTTGAACGATTTGTATCGTCGTGTGATCAACCGTAACAACCGTTTGCGCCGTCTGTTCGAACTGAACGCGCCGGATGTTATTTCAAGAAATGAAAAACGCATGTTGCAAGAGGCGGTCGATTCATTGATCGACAACTCTGCACGTCATTCAAAAACCGTTATTGCGGCAACCGGAAAGAAACGCCAACTCAAATCGCTCGCCGACCAGTTGAAAGGAAAGCAAGGACGCTTCCGCCAAAACTTGCTCGGTAAGCGTATCGACTACTCTGGACGTTCTGTAATTGTGGTCGGACCTCACCTCAAGCTTGACCAATGTGGTATTCCAAAAAAGATGGCGCTCGAACTCTTTAAGCCGTTTATCATTTCAAAGTTGATTGAGCGTGAGTACGTTCACAACATCCGAAGTGCAAACCGCTTTATTGAATCGGACCGACCAGAAACATGGGACATCTTGGAAGAGGTCACAAAAGACGCGTTCGTGCTTTTGAACCGTGCTCCAACCCTTCACCGTTTGGGAATTCAGGCGTTCCGCCCAGTTCTTATTGAAGGAAAAGCGATTCAAATTCACCCGTTTGTTTGTGATGCATATAACGCAGACTTTGACGGTGACCAGATGGCTGTTCACGTTCCGCTCACAGAAGAAGCACGCGCAGAAGCGCGTGAGCTCATGCTTGCAACAAAGAACTTGTTGAAGCCTGCGCACGGTGGACCAATCGCAACGCCAGGAAAAGATATTGCATGGGGAATTTATTACCTCACCATGACGCTCGACGAAATGCCAACAGAAAAAACAGGTTTGCAAATCTTCGCAAACGAATCTGATGTTCAGTACGCCGTGAAAACAGAAAAGATTTCTCTTCGTACATGGATTGTGGCTCGATTGAATACGGGAGAAATCATGATCACAACACCTGGTCGCATTATCGTGAACATGCAATTTCCAAAAGAGGTTCCGTTCCAAAACTCCACCATGGGAAAGAAAGAGTTGTCTTCTATTGTGAAGTACTACTTGGAGCTTCATGGATCTGAAAAGACGGCAGCGTTCTTGGACCGATTGAAAGAAATCGGATTCCGTTACGCAACAAAGGCAGGATATTCTTACGGAATGTCTAACCTCCCAATTATTGAACACAAAAAAGAAGCGATCCAATCTGGTGAACAACGTGTTCGTGAGGTGGAAGACTTCTTTGCACAAGGACTTCTGACACAATCAGAACGTCACTCGTCCATCATCAAAATTTGGAACGAAATTAAAGACAAAATTGCAGACGAGTCCAAGAAAGCTCTTCCAAAAAACAACCCAGCGTACACCATGATCGAATCTGGTGCGCGTGGAACATGGGGTCAGATGACACAGACCGTCGGTATGAAAGGACTCGTGTCAAACCCTTCCGGAGAAGTTATTGAACTTCCTGTTACGTCTTCTTACCGTGATGGATATGATGTGCTCGAGTTCTTTATCTCTTCTCACGGTGTGCGAAAAGGATTAACAGACACCGCGCTTCGTACGGCAAACGCAGGATACCTGACACGTCGTTTGGTGGACGTTGCACAAGATGTCTCTGTTCGTGAAGAAGATTGTGGCGACGAAGCAGGAGTAGTTCTTACCAAAAAAGAATCCGATGAAATCGGAGAGCCACTCATCATTCGTATCCTTGGACGTTACACACTTGCCGATGTCTTGAAGCCAGGTGGACGCAAAGTGATTGTGTCTGCAGGTGAATTGATTACAGAGCAACACGTTCGTGATATTGAAGAAAGTAAAGCAGAGCTCGAACAAGTGCACATCCGATCCGTCATGACGTGTAAGTTACGTCGTGGTGTTTGTAAGAAGTGTTACGGTTATGACCTCGCTTACAACAAAGAAGTAAAACTTGGAACATCCGTTGGAATTATGGCTGCGCAATCTATTGGTGAGCCTGGAACACAGCTCACGATGCGTACCTTCCACACCGGAGGAGTTGCTGGAAAAGACATCACACAAGGATTGCCACGTGTGGAAGAATTGTTCGAAGCGCGTAACCCAAAACAAAAAGCGATCATGTCTGAAGTCGCTGGAAAAGTATCAATCGATACAGCATCACGCGAAATCGTTCAAGCAGGAACGGGAAAGCAAATCGTTGATATGCGCCCAGGACAAAAGACGGTAAAGATTGCGTACCAAGGTTTGGAAGAAGAATCCGTTATTTACGGAAAAGCTGGAAAGCTGAACGTAAAAGATGGGGCAAAAGTCAAAATGGGACAATTGCTCGCGATCAAATCCGATGGCACAGAACTCGCATCTCCACACGATGGTGTTGTGAAAGCAGAGAAGCCTGGAATCGCAACAATCATCTTTGAAACAGAAAAAGTTCGTGAATACATCATCCCACCTGGATTCTCTTTGTACGCAAAAGACGGCGACGAAGTTCAGGCAGGAGACGCTCTTACGGACGGAAACCTGGACCTGCAAGTGTTGTTCAAAACAAAAGGACAAGACGCGGTGCAGAAATATCTCTCCAAAGAAATTCAGTTCATCTACGCTTCTCAAGGACAGAAAGTTAACAACAAACACATTGAAATCATCATTCGCCAAATGTTCTCACGCGTGCGCGTGCTCGACACAGGCGACACAGATTTGTTGCCAGGAGAAATTATCGAAAAAGCAACCTATCTTGATGCAAACGATGTTGTGTTGAAAGGCGGTGCGCCTGCAACATGTGAACCGCTCTTCCTTGGGATCACAAAGATTTCTCTTTCTACGGATTCCTGGTTGTCATCCGCTTCCTTCCAAGAAACCGCACGCGTTCTCATTAACGCCGCGGTAACCGGAAAAGTGGATACCCTCCAAGGATTGAAAGAAAACGTAATCATCGGACGTCTCATCCCAGCCGGAACCGGATTCAAGGACATGGGCACAGAGCTCATTGGCCAAATGCCGGTGTATGACGATGAGGAAGTAGACGAAAAAGTTGACGTGCTTGATGAAGAAATCAAAAAAGCATTCGAAGAAAACCGAGCCATTGAAGTTGCAGCCGCAAAAGCAGAGATTGCTGCAGCGGAATAAGGTTCAAAAAAACACCACTCAACGCATTCGCGAAGGGTGGTGTTTTTGTTATGCAGTGAACGATTGACAAAAACACCGAATCTTGTTAGATTCCTCCCTCGATTCATTGTGAATCGATTGGAGGATCTTATGACAGCCGTTCGTTTCAGTACGCAATTTCATCCGCCACCGAACTTCAACAAAGTGATCGAAGGGATCAAAAGACATGGCACGTTTAAGCAACGTGGATATGTGAAGTTTGAGGATCTTCGATCGATTGCTCTTGCGTCAGATCGTGCGGGTGGAGGCTATACACAAAAAAGTCAGATCGCGGAACTCCGTAATTTCTTGGTACGTAGCGCGGCGGTCATTGACGACGGCTCACAGAGGTTCTTTTTTGACGAAGAACGTGCGGTCGTTGTTCTTGCCTGTTGCGATGCGCAAGTTGCTTTGCCTGCCGCAATCAATTCGCAGCAGCGATTGAAGTTTCTGAAGTATCGCCTGTCAAATAGGAATGATGCACCAACAGAGGTGAGAGGTGTGTCTGAGTCAACAGCCGTGAGTAAAGACTCAAGCGCATCAGACACACAATCTGTTCAGATGCGTTGGCTGATTCGGCTCACTGCAGAACAAGCGAAGGTTATTCTTGCTGTTGCTGTAGGTGAAATGACCACGCGAGTGAGTACGCTTCTTGGTGTCTTTACGACAGAACCATTGAAACAAATCGGACTGCTTGTGAAACACGGCGATCGTCGTTTTAGTGAATGGACGTGTGATCTCGCGATCGTGCAGCAGTGTCGCTTTGATATTTCTGTCCAGGAGAATCATCGCAGGATTCCTGTTGTGCACGAGGTTGAACATGGTCAGATGATCATGCACAATCAATGGAAAAAAGATCTTGAACGGATCAAGTCGGGAATGACAACGGAGCTCATAA
>MGFD01000013.1:0-6155 GCA_001791715.1 Candidatus Uhrbacteria bacterium RIFOXYB2_FULL_45_11
ACCAAACTTAACAAATTCGAATGCCTCCTCAAGTTCGAATCCTTGCTCACGCAAAACGTCAGGATTAGACCAGCCTGTTCCAAGTATCAGACCGATGCGGGGTTTCTTGATAATCTTGTGATCATCCCATCCGCAAAGCCTTGTTTCACTTAGTCGCCCCATATTCACCGCCAAGCGTCTATGATTCAGACGCGTGCGTGAGTGTGACACAAAACAAAAAGCCGGACAAGTTATGTCCAGCTTTTAGTGACTGGCTTTCCTTCTTCGTATCCTGATGCGGTCTGCACACCAACAATTGCCTTTGCATGAAATTCATCAAGATTCCGTGCGCCCGAGTAGGTGCACGCACTTCGTACTCCCGCCGTAATCTCATCAAGGATATCTTCCACGCTCTCCTGACCAGGATTCAGATACATGCGTGTCTGACTGACCCCTTCTTCAAAAAATTCTTTTTGTGCTTGCTCAAACGGATCCGTATGTTCGGTTCGATTTGTGACCGCTCTGCGCGACGCCATTCCGAATTGTTCTTTATACATGCGACCATTTTCATCAAACTGCACATCCGCCGGACTCTCATACGTTCCTGCAAACCACGTTCCGATCATAACGGAGTGCGCGCCGGCCGCGAGCGCGAGCGCAACATCACGTGGATGTTTTACGCCTCCATCCGCGCACACGAACGCTCTGTGCGCACGCGCGTATTTTGAGACTTCATGAACCGCTGAGAACTGTGGACGCCCAACACCGGTTGTCATGCGTGTTTTACACGCACCACCCGGACCAACTCCTACTTTCAAATGTGTTGCTCCGGCATCGATCAAATCTTTTGCCGCTGCCTCACCCACAATATTGCCGGCCATGATCGGTTTTGATGGACCAACGAGCGAACGAGCTTTCTTTACA
This sequence comes from Candidatus Uhrbacteria bacterium RIFOXYB2_FULL_45_11, assembly GCA_001791715.1. Taxonomy (GTDB): domain Bacteria; phylum Patescibacteriota; class Patescibacteriia; order UBA9934; family GWF2-40-263; genus XYB2-FULL-45-11. Next base: position 904 of record MGFD01000013.1, read on the forward strand.
GCATCGATCATCATCTTCTGATGTCCGTGCGCGGTATCAAGCACAATCATGTCAACGCCGATTTGATTCAATCGATCAAGTGTTTCGTCGAGACCAGATCTGATTCGAACCGCCACGGCCGTAAGAAGATTCCCACTTGCGTTAAGCGCCGGCTTATATTGCACCGCGCGAACACAGCCTTTCTTTGTCATAACGCCAGCGAGAGTTCCATCGGGATTTACGACCGGCGCAATCGAGAGTCGACGATCGTGCAATGTTTGAAAAATCTCTTTTGGCGATTGTGTACTTGGCACCGTAATTACATCACGTGTCATGACATCAACAAGACGATTGTACCGATCTCGACGATACGCATCTTTTTCTGTAAAAATTCCGACCGGTTTATTTTGTGTATCGACAATAACAACAGCACGATGTGCACGCTTATTAATGAGATTCAATGCGGTCTGCACAGACTCTTGTTCATCAAGAACAATCGGTGTCTCAAAAACCGGATGACAAATCTTTGTTGCCTTTACAATCTCCTCAATGCGCTCAAGAGACATATCTTGTGTCAGGACAACAAGTCCACCTCTGCGCGTTACCGCTTCTGACATGCGCTTTCCTGCGACAGCCGTCATGTTTGAAACAACAATCGGCAAGGTCATGCCCGTGCCGTCTTGTGGCGAAAGATCCACGTTCATGCGTGAAACAACATCCGAAAATTGCGGCATGAGAAAAACGTCCTGGTACGTCAGTTCTTTTTCAAAGTCAGCAGAGTGAAGAAAGTGCATAATAAATTTTATTCAAACGAAATTCTTTGTTCTGGTTGTGGTGCCGATGCAGTGGGCTCATCCATCTTCAACAGCTTTTTCAGTTGAACAACTTCTGTGTTCGTGAGCTCTCGGTGTTGTCCGACGATCAAATTGCCGAGTTCGATGTTCATGACGCGAATGCGCATGAGCTTTCGCACGTCATACCCGAGTTCTTCACACATGCGGCGAATCTGACGATTGCGTCCTTCTGTGAGCGTGATATGGAATGTGTCGTCGGCCGATCGAGTAACGATTGCAGGCTTCGTCATGGATCCAAGGATCACAATTCCACGACGCATCGTCTCAAGGTCTTTATCCGCGATCGGTTTATCGACTGTGACAACATATTCCTTATCGTGGTCGTATCGAGGGTGTGTGATGCGCTCTGAGAGTCGGCCGTCATTGGTGAGCAACAAGAGTCCACACGACGCAACATCCAATCGTCCGATTGGAAACACACGTTCCGGATAATTGATGTATTGAATCACGTTGTCATGTGCGTTTGGATCAACCGACGTAATAATTCCAACCGGTTTATGAAACGCAAGATAAACTTCTTTTGGCTTTGCGACCTGCAACATTTGGCCATCCACAACAACTTCATCCGAATCATCCACTTTCAAACCAAGCTCGGCGACTTGTCCGTTTACCACAACTTTACCAGACGAAATAAGATCATCCGCTTTACGACGAGAACAGACACCACGATCGGCAAGATATTTGTTGATACGGGTTTTCATAGCGGAAGTATTGTAACACAGGAATGCTTGAGGTACAGATTACAAATGGCGGCATACAGATATACAGATTCTCGTCCTCAAGGTTTTTCCCATCTGTATATCTGTATTTTTTATCTGTAATCTGTACCTCAAGTGTTTCTATCACAAAAAAACAGACACGTCATGTGTCTGTGAGTCTACTTGGTCTTCAGATAGATACGTTCAGAACCAGCGGCGCAGAGCGGACAATCCTTGAGATTCCATGTGTTGAAGTTGAAACTTCGCACTTCATACAAAGGAACATTCTCAAAAGTTGAGGCTGTCGACTGATTCACCAGAGCAAAAACGTAAGGCATAAACGCAATCGGTTCTGGATTTCCTCGCACGAGCCCTTTACGAACCTCGGATAATGTCTCTAGCGATGTCACAAGTCCTTCAACTTGCACAACCCATTCACCCCGTTTAATCGCAACCTGTTTCCAAATCTGTTTCTGCCCAATCCCTTTCTGCGTGAAATCACTTTTTACACCGAGTTGGCGCGCGACTTCAAAGGCAAGAACAGCCCCTGTTTGATCAGAACCAATCACCCAGTCAGGAATAAATTGACCCATGTGGGATTGATCGATGATCCGATCCGCAATTTGCGCGGCCATGATTTCGCAGAGGGTTGCATACTTGAGCACACAACGCACATCCATGAATCCATCCGAACATTTCCCGGAAGCCAACACCATGTGTGGATCTTTTGGATCACCTGAGTGTTGCCACAGAGCGCCACATTCTTTGAAAATGTGATCGAGCGTATCCGGATCAAGGGATGTTCGCAGATTATCTGGACGAAGCTTCAGCAATTCTGGTAGCTTCATCTGCATGATTTGTGAAACATCGAGAAGATCAAGTGATCGCACCAACATCGGGCACCTTCCTTTTGATAAAGAACTTCTTGCAAAACAACCTGAACGACCTTAACAAAAAGAGAGGCTTATGACAACCCCTCGATCTGTTCTTGCAATTTAAACCACTCGTCTTCTTTTTGTTTATATTCCTCATCGAGCTCGCCGAGCCGTGTAGCTTTCTCTGGCGCGTATTCCGTTGGATTGTCGAAATAGAACTGGAGAATCTCACTGCGCTCGCGGTCTAAGCCTTTCATGAGTTTCTCAAGACGCTCAACGGCGCGTTGGAGTTCTTTGAGCTTCGCGCGCTTCTCGGCTCGTTCCACACCTCCCCCCAACTCCCTCCTTGATAAGGAGGGAGAGTTCGTGTCGTGTTCCGCTTCGAGCACCATCAGTTCGGCGAGATCCGCTACGTACTCCTCATACGGCCCCGGATAATTTCTCAGAGTTCCAAAACGAATTTCGAGAACCTTATCGCAAAGCGCGTTCACGAATGTTCGAGCGTGAGAAACAAAGATCACTGTTCCTGCATATTGTTTCAATGCGACCGCGAGCGCTTCGGCCGTCTCGACGTCCAAGTGGTTTGTTGGCTCGTCGAGAAGGAGGACAGAATGTTCGTGCAAAAGAATTCCGGCGAGACACAAACGCGCGCGTTCGCCGCCCGAGAGAACACTCGTTGGCTTTTCAAGATCATCATCACGGAACAAGAAGTTCCCTGCCATCATGAGAATACGTTCACCGCTCGAGACATGCGGCGCCATGCGCATCAAATAATTGAGCACGGTCTCATTTGGAATCAGTGTTGCATCCACTTTCTGATCGTAATATCCAATGTCGGCGTGATGCCACCATTTGAGTTTGCCCGAGAGTGGTTCGAGTAGTCCTGCGAGTGTTTTGAGTAATGTTGTCTTTCCTTGTCCGTTTTCTCCCGCAATCACAACCTTGTCTCCGCGATTAATATGAAAATTGATCTTGTCGACAATGACTTTCTCGCCATAACCCACAGACACTTCCTCTGCGTAAACTGCCGTACCAGGTGGAACCAGTGGGCATTGGATCTTGATCTTCGTCGTAGCAAGATCTGCATGTACGCCCGCAATCTTCTTTCTTAGTTTCGCGATGTGCTTCGATTTGCTCTGTGCCCGAGATGCCATCGTCGCCTTTGCACCAAATCGATCAACGAATTCTTGATGATGTTCAATCTCACGCGCAAGCTTTTTATTTGTGCGAAGCGCATATTCTCGTTGTTCTTCCTTGAACACTAAATAGTTTTCTACGGTTCCGTCATACGTTGTGAGTTCTCCGCGCTCGAGTTCGAATGTGGTTGTACAAGTATTCTCAAGAAACTCGCGGTCATGGGCAACAAGAATGAAACTGCCTTTATACGATTTCAAGAAATGCTCAAGGAGCAGCAGTGTGTTCAAATCGAGATAGTTCACTGGCTCATCGAGCAGCAACAAGTTTGGTTCTTCAAGAAGCATCGCCACAATCTTTACACGCATTTGATATCCCCCCGAAAGTTGCGCGGCGGTCTTCTCGAGATGATCCGTATGCAATCCAAACTCGGACGCGAGTTTTGCGATCGTCCACACAGGTTTGCCGGTTCGCGTTTCGAGAAATGTTGCGACTGATACGTCGCTCGGCAAAACTTCGTGCTGGCGAATAACACCGACGCGTGTGCGATCGAATATTTTAAAGTCACCTGAATCGCGTTCCTCGGCGCCGGTCAACATGTTCATGAGGGTGGTCTTTCCTGATCCATTCCGCCCAATGAGCGCAATCTTTTGTCCTTCGCCCACAACAAACGAGACGTCTTTTACAACGACCTGTTTTCCATATGTTTTGTTGAGGTGATTCACTTCGAGCAATGGACGGGACATAGTGCGACAATACTAACACATGTACCTAAAAAAATCCCTCAGAAATCTGAGGGATTTTACTTACACGTTTGACTCACCAAATGCTTCATCTTCTGAGTCTGCATCCGCATCCGCTTTTGTGATGTGCACGCGGCCATCGATATGATTCGCCGGCACATAAACCGTCGCGACCTTCAGTGGTTCTGTGCCGGTATTTTTGAAATTGTGTTTTGTTCCAGGAGTCACAATAACAACGTCACCGGCTGTAATTGTTTGAACTTCACCATCAAGAATAGATTCACCGGACCCGGATTGAAAATACAATGTTTGCTCTACATGACCATGAACCTCATCTCCAACCTCGCCACCTGGTGGAACACTCATCACGACAAGCTGAGACTTTTTTCCCGTAAAAATCACGCGGCGAAAATACGGTTTTCATCCGTGAGCGTTTTTAAATTGGAGCGAAAAGACATAGATTAAAGTAAATGATTAAAGGTTCTTTGTAAAAAGGGGTCAGGTCCGGAATTCGGCATGCCGAATTCCGGACCTGACCCCTTTATTTTTTTTCTAAAGTTTCTTTCCCTTCAACCGAAGCGAATTCCCTACCACACTCACGCTCGAGAACGCCATGGCGGCGCCGGCGAAGATTGGGTTCAAGAGTAGGCCAAAAAATGGATAGAACAATCCGGCCGCAAGCGGAATTCCAACAACATTATAAAAGAATGCCCAGAACAAATTTTGTTTGATGCCACGCATGGTGATCTCAGACAAACGAATCGCTTTCACAAGCTTCGAAAGATCCCCACCGAGAAGCGTGATTCCTGCAGACTCGATCGCAACATCCGTTCCAGTCCCCATCGCAATCCCAACATCGGCTTGTGCAAGCGCAGGCGCATCATTGATCCCATCGCCCGCCATCGCAACGATCTTGCCTTGTGATTGGAGCTCTTTGATCTTGGTAAGTTTATCGGCTGGCATGACTTC
>MGFD01000013.1:6176-14938 GCA_001791715.1 Candidatus Uhrbacteria bacterium RIFOXYB2_FULL_45_11
AGTGCGCGAACAGCTTCAACAGCTTCCGGCTTGATTGCATCGGCAACATAAACGATTCCGAGAATCTCGGAGTTTGTCGCGAGGATCACAGGCGTCTTTCCTTCACGTGTTGCCGTTTCGATTGGCTGCATCTCGAAAGGTAACTTCAAATCCTCCATCAACTTTATGTTCCCAGCAAAATATTCTTTTCCGTCTATGTGTCCACGAAGCCCTTTTCCTTTTACGACTTCAAAGTCTATTACGGCTTGAACACCAATATTATTCGCCTTCGCATGCGCGACAATGGCGCTCGCAATTGGATGTTCGGACTTTGATTCAAGTGATGCGAGAATTGAGAGGTGTTCGCGATCGGATGCCCCTTCAACAATCTCTGGTTTTCCCTTCGTAATCGTCCCCGTCTTGTCAACGACGACCACATTCACCTGGTGTAACTTTTCGAGCGTTGCTGCGTCTTTAATCAGAATTCCCTCACGTGCACCTTTGCCGACCCCCACAATAATTGCAGTCGGCGTTGCAAGGCCAAGAGCACATGGGCATGCGATCACGAGAACACCAACAAAACAGGTAAGACCGAATGAGAGTGCCTGTGCAAATCCGATTGTTCGTGTTCCAATAACAAGCCAAAGAATAAGCGATACAAACGCAATCACAAGCACAATTGGCACAAACACGCCGGAAATTTTATCTGCCAATGCCTGAATAGGCGCCTTACTTCCCTGCGCGTCTTCAACCATTTTAATAATGTGGGCAAGCATGGTTTCTGAACCAATCTTAGTTGCTTTCATGGTAAACGATCCTGTTGTATTCATCGTTCCTGCAATCACACGATCGTTTACAGACTTCGAGACAGGAATCGGCTCGCCCGTAATCATTGCCTCGTCAACAAACGAAGAACCTTCGAGCACAACACCATCGACAGGAATCTTCCCTGCCGGCTTTACGATTAAGACATCGCCATGCGCAACTTGATCAAGTGGCACTTCAATTTCCTTCCCATCTCTAACAACAAGTGCCGTCTTTGCTTGCAGTGTGAGAAGTGCCTGAATCGCGTCGCCTGTTTTTATTTTTGATCGAACTTCCAGATACTTTCCAAGCGCAATGAACGCAATAACGACAATGGTTACATCGTAATACGTCACATCTACGTCCAAAAATGGGCGGAGTGGTTCTTCAAATGCCGTAACAACAAAACTGTACAGAAACGCTGTGAGCGTTCCCATTCCAATAAGCGTGTCCATGTTTGCTTTTCCGTAGCGAATAAATCGATACAGACCGAGAAGATATGGCTTTCCTACAACGAACAACATGTACGTTGCGAAAATCGGTAAGAGATGATGAAAAAATTCTTCTAGAACGGAAGTCATCTCTGGAATGATTTTGAATTGTGCAAGCAATTCCCAAATCATAAGAACCAAACTAAATACCGCAAGTGGAATTGCTGACCACACCATGTTTTTCATCTGATGAAGCTCCGCAAGTTTTTCTTTCTTTGTTTGATTCAACCCAAGATGTTCCGCGTGTTCACTCTCTGACATCCCCATGGAAGCCGCAGACATGTTCATTGTTGTTTTTGGTGCTTCTTCTTCGATCAATGAATATCCAAGCGGATCGATCGCTTTTGACATTTTTGCCGCATCGATCTTTGATTCATCAAACTGTATTTTTGCTTTCTCAGTACCGTAACTTACATCAACAGATTCTACTCCATCGAGTTTCTTGAGAGTTCGTTCAATCGTAAGAGAGCAGCTTGCACAATGCATGCCGCGAATAGGAAACGTTTTGTTTATCATATAGTCTTGTCATTGCGAGGAGTTCGACGACGAAGCAATCTTTTCGATACGGTGCCCAAACACAAGATTGCTTTGCTTCGCTCGCAATGACACAAAAGAATTAAATAACCGTTAAAGTTCCTCGATACATTCCCATAGAACAGCTAAACGTGTACTTTCCTGGTTTTTTAGGTGTGAATTCCGTGACGTTATTTGTTTTATTCAAGGGGAGCTGAACACCAAGACCTGAGATCTGAAAAACACTTCGGCATCCGCCCGCAGGACCCGAAATCTCAAGTCTCACTGGTTTACCCGCAACAACCGTAGGTTTTGCCGGTGCATAAAACGGAGACGTATCTGTAAGAGATAATCGCAAAACCTGAACACCATCTTCATCCAAAGGTGCTGTTGTGGTTGTTGCATCTCCATTTTCAGAAACGACACGATATCCCGTTTGATTTGAAGCGGTTGCAAAGGAGATGGGTCGGCCAAGTAATGTTAATCCATTTTGAACGTTTCCGATTGCAAGATACAAAATAAATACTCCAGCAAGTTTTAAAACAAACTTCCCTGTTTTTCCGTTCAGTGCCCCAGACGCAAATCCAAGTGCCAAAAGTGCCGGTGCTGTTCCGATCGCAAACGCCCCAAGAATGGTTGCGCCCGTCCAGAAACTTGCTGTTGTGAGTGCGTAAATTTGAAGAGATTGGCTGAAACCGCATGGCAAAAAGAACGTTGCGGCTCCAAGCAAAAAGGGAGCGAACGGATTTGGATTTCCATCGGCATCCAAAATTTTATTTGAGAGCCATTTTGGTGGGCGCGGAATTGCACACTTTAACCAATTCGGAGCCACCTGAAGCATTTCGAGCCCAGCGATAATCATGTAAGCCGCGGCAAGTAATGTAATAATTCCTGTTACCATTGGAGAGAATGTGAAAGAAGAACCGAGCAACCCAATGAGCCCCCCAAGAACGGTATAAGAAACCACGCGACCAAGCACAAACAGCCAGGTAAATTTCATGCGTGTTGCTTTTGACATGGCACCGAGTCGATCACTTGACTTTCCAACCATCGACAACAATAAACCGCCTGAAACAGCAAGACACGAAGAGCTGCCTGCAATAAAACCCAGAATAAGCGAAGATAAAATCGTAACACTTTGCATAAAACAAAAACCAAACATTAAATGACTTAGAAAAAATCATCTGTTTGGTTTAATCCCGAATCATGACGGGTATTAATGTTTGCTTTCGTAGAAAAAGACGTATTGGCTCTGTGAGTCTTATATATTGAACGGTATTCGCAGCAATAGACAGCTCATTTCTGCCACAAAAAACAGCAAGAGCGATTGAACTGAGAACAAACAGCAAAACAGGCAACGCTGTGGATGGAACACTTGGGAATACAGAAGTGTTCAAACAATGATTCACACATTCCACACTATCCATATGCATCCCCTCTTCCATGCCAAAAAGAGACTTACCAGCAAAGGTGAGGCAAACAAATAACATGGCCGCAAGAATGAATAATGTCAATGTTTTCATGTTGATCCTATGCTAACACGATTTTTCTCAAACGAAAAGACAATATTGTTAAATCTTTTTTCGAAACACCCAAAACGCCACCACAGCTCCGATCCAATCATCCAAAAGATCTTTCATAGTGTTTGCGAGAGATGGCTGTGCAAGAGGAAGATCAAACCACGCATGAACTGTTTGGTCCATGATAAATTCATAAAATTCCCAAGCAACCCCTATCAGCATGGCAAACCCAACAACAAACAAAAAACAATACCACCATGGAGATGTTTTTTTGTGATGTTTTGAGGAAATCTGATGATGAATCGCGAGTCCCAAGATTCCCATCGCGAATCCTCCCATGATGTGCATGGGGACATCGATTTGATTCAGATGATAATACCCTTGTGTCAAAAGCAATACAGCATGACACGCCAGCACAAACAAAATCGCAAAAAATGCATGCTTAAACTTCATACGCTCGCTTTTGAAAAAACGGACGCAAGAATAAAGCAGACGATTGTACCCAAAACGATCGTTCCGCCACTTGCGAGATTGTAATAATAAGATGCAAATAAGCCACCAACGACCGAAATGCTCGAAACACAAAGCGCAAGAATCCATGTGGTATGAAATCCTTTTTTGAATTGCATGGCCGATAAAACAGGGATCACCATAAGGGCACCAATCAAGAGCACACCGACAACGTTCATTGAGATCGCAATTGTTGCCGCACCCAAAATGGCAAGAAGGCGATTGAGCCATTTTACCGGTAGGCCATTTGCCTCTGCGGTATCTTCATCGATTGAAACGGCAAACAGCGCACGCCAGAGAATTAAGGCGATCATAAATGCGGCGCCGCCAATAATACTCACCGAAAGAATGTCTGCATTCGTAACGGTAATAATATTTCCAAACAAATAATTGACGATATTTACGTTTTTTCCGCGTGCGAGACCAAGAAGAACAACACCAAGCGCAAGTCCACCAAAAAGAAACAAGGAAACGATCGTTTCCGCCGGAAGTGTTTTGCGTTCGCGCATCTTTTCTATTCCAAGCACGGACAAAACGGAAACAACAAGTGCGGTCGGGATGGTTGCTAACCCTGTTACGAGCCCTATTGCAACACCCGCAAGAGACATATGCGCGAGCGTATCTGCAATGGAGCTGTAACGACGCACAACAAAAAAGAGTCCGATGGTTGGGGCAACAAGCGCAACGACAAGCCCAACGGCAAACGCACGTTGCATGAATTCTAAAGTAAGTATTTCAAGCATACTAGTGGTGATGATGTAACAGCTCTTTGCGATCTTTGTGGAACAAGTCCTTCAATTCCTCTTCCCCAATAAGACAGGCTTTTGATCCATGGCAAACAAGCTGATGTTTCAAACAAATCGCTGAGCGCGCTTCTTGTGAAACAGTATGGACATCATGTGAAACCGAAATGATTGTGAGGCCGTTTTTGTTGAGCTTTCGAAGAAGTGCGTAAAATTCATCACGTGACGCGGGATCTAATCCATCAACCGGCTCATCAAGAAATAAAATTTCAGGCTCACCGACAAGTGCGCGTGTAAGCAAAACTTTTTGACGTTCACCTCCAGATAATTTTCCGATCGAGCGAGACAAAAGAGGTGCAATATTCATCATGTCGATTGCACGCGTAATTGCGGATTCGTCTTTGGCTTGCATACGCCCAAACAAACCCAAATGAGCCGTTCGTCCTGATCTCACAACTTCTTCCACTGTTGCTGGAAACTGCGCATCAATATTTCCTCCGCGTTGCGCAACATACCCAAATTTCTTGCGAATACGACGATCCGTTGGTGATCCACCCAAAATTTGAATGTTCCCTTGCGTTGGTTCAAGTAGTCCCAGCAACAATCGCAAAAGTGTTGTTTTTCCACCACCATTTGGTCCGATCACCCCAACATAATCACCCGCTTGAATCTCAAACGAAAAATGATGAATGATTTCTTCCCCATTGCGCGCGAACGTTAAATTGGTTGCCTGAATGATCGGGCGAGATTTTTTTACGGGCACATCATTCCTGTTTTAAGATTGGTTAAATTCTCTTGCATGATGCTCACATAATTCTTCCCGGCACTCTGGTCTTCATCAGAGATGCCTTCAATTGGATCAAACACGAGTGTTTGTGCTCCAATTTCAGACGCGAGCGTTTGTGCGAGTTTTGGGCTGACAAGTGTTTCAAAAAAAATGGATGTAATCTTCTTTTCTTTTGCGAGTTTTGCAATTTCCGCCAAACGACCAGCCGAAGGTTCTTCTTCAGGAGAAAGACCGGAAATGGAGATCGTTTCAAATCCGTATTGACGCGCAAGGTAGGCAAATGCGTCATGCGATGTCACGATCGTTTTGTTTACACAATCTTTGAGCGCATTTGTGTATTGATCATCGAGCGCTGTAAGTTTGGCAAGATACGCATCCGTATTTTGTTTATAGACGGCCTCATTTTCTGGATCTACGTACGAAAGAGCTGAATAAATCCATTTTACCTCTTCTTTTGCAAACACAGGATTCAGCCAAATGTGTGGATCGTTTTCTTGAAGTGTGACGGCATCTGACATGATCCAACTTCGCTCCCCGATTCCGAGTCTTTCTCCAATACGATCTGCCCACGCATCAAATCCTGCTCCGTTATACAAAAAGAGATCGGATGCCGAAATCCGTTCTAGTTGTTGTGCCGTTGGTTCATATTCATGCGGTTCCACTCCAGCGGGTGTAATAGTTTCAACCGTCACCAAATCTCCGCCGACGTGTTTTGCAAATTCGGCGATCGGATAAAAACTCGCTGTTACACGAATCTTTTGATTGATCGCATTCGGTAACGGTTTCTTTGGAGGAACACTCAAGACAAACATCACAATGGATGCAACAATCAACACAAGAAAAAGAACAATCAAATTTTTTTTCAAAAAAGACATAGAAGTTAAAGATAGTTTACCAGAAAGAATGGGAAACAAAAAAGGGCTATGTGATAACCCTTTATTTGTGAGATGTTTCACACGCATGTGAACAATAAATCGTTTTTGCGTGAGGTGCGCATTTTTCACAAATGATCAGTTGTTTGTGACAATCAGACCATGCGCAGTTTCCGAATCGTTCGCTTGTTGATTGGCACGAAACACAAACGCCAATCTTTTGATACGCATCTGTAAATTGTTCTGTGATGCGGTCATCAAAGACATACAGCGAACCAAGAAAATCCTGACCCGGGTATTTTTTCATGTACGTTCCGATCCCCCCATGAAGCTGATAGATGTTTTTAAACCCTTTCTGTTTCAGATAACCCGATGCTTTTTCACAACGGACGCCATACGTACAAACCGTTAAGACTTTCTTTTCTTTGATATTTTCATGTAATGCGGCAATCTTTGGAAGATCCCGAAAATTCTTCATGCCACTTTCAACCGACCCCGCGAAATGCCCAACCGCATGTTCATAATCATTTCGCATGTCGATGATTTCAAATTCTTCTCCATTTTCAATCCAGCGTTTCAGTTCTTCTGCCTCAATGTGCGTTCCTGTTATTTGATTTGGGTCAAATTCTTCCTCATCTGACAACCCTGTTGCAACAATTTCTGTTCGAGCTTTTATTTTAAGTTTTTTGAAAGATGTTCCGTTTGTTGGGCTTTCTTTAAACCAAACATCTGAGAAATCACCAAACATATCAAGTGCATGCATGCGACGTTCGTATTCTTCAATCTTCTCATGTGCTCCTTCAACCGTTCCGTTTATTCCCTCTTTCGCAATCAAAATACGCCCAAGCAATCCAAGCTCCGCACAGGTCTTTTTCTGCCAAACAACAAAACGCTCTACGTCTGTGACGGGAGTGTATTTGTAAAAAATAATGAGTTTATATTCTGTAGACATGATCGAGATGATACGAGAAATAACCGAGTTCGTCAATGAAAAACATCCTCAACTTGATTAAGGATGTTTTTTGTTTTACATAGTTTTTACCGCTTCCGCAATCGTATCTCCTCCCAACCGACGATCTCGTCGTGCATATTCTGCAAGCGCCTTATCAAGCTCTGCTTCATCAAAAGCTGGCCAATACGTGTCTGTGAAATACAACTCCGAATAGCTCAGCTGCCAGATTAAGAAATTGCTCACGCGCATTTCACCACCCGTGCGGATCATGAGGTCTGGATCACTCTGACCCCTTGTATACAAATGTTGTTCAATGAGTTCTTCGTTAATTTCATCCGCAGAAATCCCCTTATTCACGATCTCTTTAAACGCATTCACAAGCTCAGGGCGACCACCATAGTTCATGAGCACATTACATTTGATGCGTTCATTATCTTTCATGACATCAACTGCATGATTGATTTTATGTTGGAGTCTTTCCGGAAGTTTGGTGAGATCCCCTAAGAATGCAAGGCAAACTCCGCGTTCTTTCATTTCTTCTGATTTACGTTGCAACCAAATACCAACTAATCCAAAAAGCGTGGCGATTTCTTTTCTGCTACGTTTTTTAAAATTCTCTGTACTGAACGCGTAAATTGTTACCGTCTCAACACCACGCTTTGCACACGCTTCAAGAATGGTTGTGAGATTCTCAACACCGGCCGCATGACCATCGCCAGCCGAGAGTCCGCGCTCTTTTGCCCATCGCCGATTACCGTCCATGATAATACCGATATGTTTTGGAATATGTGACATAAATAAAGTAGAAAGTAGTAAGTAGAAAGTAGAAAGGAAAGGTTCAAGAAGACGACTGCAAAGATCTTAACATGCTAGAGTATTTTCTCAAGGTGTTTCTTAACCGTCTCAATCTTTATTCCTCTCATTCGAGCAATTTGCTCCGGTTTCATCCCAATTCGATGCAATGCAATCGTTTGTTCCTTGGTTGATGTCTTCTTCTCCTTCACGTTCTTTTCGGCATCTCCAGCCTCTCTCGCCTCTCGCGCCTTCCCTTCCACATTTCCGTCACATTCCTTCACGAACCGATTGTGACGCGTTTTCAAATCCTCTTCCGACAGCATCTCGAGCAATTCTTCTGCGTCGTGTGACTGTGTCCTAAATTCCGCGTCCTTCATAAGCACATCCTGATTCACCTCGAGCGCTTGTGCGTTGAGCCCACCAAGATGCAAGCCTTCAAGATTGCGCACACGAGAAAGCGCAACATATCCTTGACCGCACACAAACGCATTCGACAAATCCACAAACGCGGCATCAAGCGACATCCCCTGACTCTTATGAACCGTCATCGCCCACGCAAGGCGGAGTGGAAACTGCATAATGCTCGCAAGCTCTTTGTCTTCCGCACGAATAGACCACGATGCCTTTGCGACCTCGATTGTTTGACCTGATCTCGTTTTTACGATCGGACACCGTGTGTCCATCATGAATCCGGTTATCACGCCAAGAGTTCCGTTGACGTAATGATCGTTGAAACTATTTTTGGTAAACATGACCTGCGCGCCTTTTTTTAAATGCAAAACTTCTGGCGACAAAC
>MGFD01000013.1:15037-18516 GCA_001791715.1 Candidatus Uhrbacteria bacterium RIFOXYB2_FULL_45_11
ATGCGTCAACATTTGTGTTGTGTGTAAATAATTTCGGGACGTCAAGGTCTGCATGATCAAAGTTTGTGTCGACAGATCTGGTAAGCAAAACGTCTTTATCTTCATCTGAGAGGAATCCAGCACGCATAGAACGAAGCACGCCAAGAAAAACTTTATCATCTTGACGATGATGTTCTGTGAGATAACACACGCGAGGATCCATCATCTGCCACGCTTTCGATTGAAACGCGAACTCTGGCACAGGTTCACCTTGGCGTGAAACAGGCGGTAACTGAAAAAAATCTCCTACGCAGATTACCTGCATTCCACCAAACGGCGCATCATTTTTACGAACCGTGCGACAAACAAGATCGATAAGATCAAATGTTCGACCGTCTAACATGGAAATTTCATCAATAACGAGCACACTCGTCTTTAACATTCTGTTTACGATGCGTGCATTGCGTGCAATTTCTTTTAATTCTTCTCGTGAAAGAATCTTGCTAATTCCAATTCCACACCAAGAATGGATGGTCATTCCTCCCACATGCGTTGCGGCTATTCCCGTAGAAGCCGTAATCGCCACGCTGACATTTTTTGAACGCAAATAAGCGACGTACTTATTGATGGTGTACGTCTTTCCCGCTCCGGGTTCACCGGTCAAAAAAACCGAGTTACCGGTTTTGAGAATATCAAGGGCTTGGGCTTGGGTCATAGTTGTTGCGATAGTATAGCATCTACGAAACAGATCGAGAAAACAAAAACAACCCGTGTGGGTTGTTTTCGAGAAGCCAAGGCTAAAGCCTTGGACTACGGAGATGATTACTTCTTGTACTTGAGTTTTGCCCAAGCTTTCTTTTCTGGTTTTTCTGTTGGAGTTGTATCAACTTCCAAAGAGAATTCATCTGTTGGTTCTTTCAAACGTTTTGGTGTTGAAACATATGCTCCAACCGCTTTCAAAATTGCATCCAATTTTGTGTTCAACATTTGGAATTGTTCTTGCGTCATTCCGCTTCCTCCGTTTGAAGATGGGCGGTCGCCTGGAACAAAACACTCGCGACACTTTACCGGCTTGCCTTGCATTGGCTTGAATGGAACCGTGCAGCGTGCGCCACAATCTCCACATGTTGCGGGGTATGATGGCTTTGAGTCATCAAACTTTGAATACTTTGGCTCAGATCGGTCATATGATCGATCGTTTGAGCGATAAGATGGACGTTCTGAACGTTCTCCACCATTGTCGTCTTTGCGGAAACAATCACCACAAAGTACCGGTTTTTTGCCATTTGGCTTAAATGGAACCTCACAGGAGTTTCCACATTGTGCACAAGACGTTTTGTGCATGGTGACGGGCCCCCCGTCTCTCTTTCCGAAGGATTTGCCAGCAAATCCACTATTTCGTTTAAACATATTTTTTTAGCTCTGTTGATTAACAGAATCCCGCAATGCTACAGGGAAAAAGCGCTTATGTCAACATTCCTCCCAAAAGAAAAACCATCCGTGAATGGATGGAAGAAAACTCATCTATCTGAGAATGGCGTGCGTAATGCCCGACATGTCCACTGGGGACACAATGAAATAGGTCACCCACATGCAAATGTTGAAGATTGCTGCGTACAGTGCAACAGCGATCAATGTAAGCCGCATGAAATCGTTCGATGAAAAACTGGCAATGGTCAAAAAAAGGACAGAAATGATCGTAAACGTGATCAGTAGTCCGGTTGTGAGAAACTTCCCGAACAATATCCCGAACACGACAGTCAGAATCAAAAACATGAATCACCTCATCTCCAAAAACGGAGCGACGAACTTACCAAAATAAAACAGGAATGTCAATACATGACTGTCCTGTTTTATGGATTAAAGATATCGACGAGTGGCTTTCGGCCGAGAATTGAGACGGATTCCCGTCTGTGTCTGTGTGTATTTTGGTCCGACTGTTTTTTGACACAAACATCCGCAAACATACATCGCATCTGGTACAATGGGCACGTATGAAAAATAGTACACACAGCACCACTAAACCATTTCCAGAACCGATCGCCATAAAAAAACTGATCGGGCCAAGTTTTGTCATTCTGGCATTGGGACTCGGATCCGGTGAAGTCATTCTCTGGCCATACCTTGCTTCCAACTACGGTTTAGGAATTGCGTGGGGAGCGCTCTTGGGAATCACGTTTCAATATTTCATCAACATGGAGATTGAACGCTACGCACTTGTAAAAGGTGAAAGTGTTTTTGTCGGAATCGGAAAATTATGGCCAAAGACCCCTTACTGGTTCATTCTCTCAACATTCATTGGGTTTGGTCTCCCGGGAATCATTGCTGCTTCTGCACAAGTTTTTTCAAATCTGATTGGATTTACTCATTTTCCATGGATCGCAATCTTATTTCTTTTTTTGATCGGATTTATTTTAAGTTCCGGAAAAACGGTTTATGGCCTCATGGAGAAATTGACCCGGACGATCATTTTAATCGGTGTCCCAGCTATTTTTCTTTTAACACTCATCCTCAGTGTAAAATCGGACTGGTCTACACTATTGGCTGGTGTGGTCGGACAAGGAAATGGATACGCATTTTTCCCGGAAGGACTTTCCCTTGCGACGTTTCTTGCGGCATTCGCCTATTCTGGCGCGGGCGGAAACTTGAATTTAACACAATCCATTTACATTAAAGAAAAAGGATACGGAATGGGAAAATACGCCCAAAAACTTTCTGGCTTGTTTCAGAAAAAAACAGACTATGAAAAAATCCAGCTCGAAGGAACGGATTTTGAAGACACTCCCATTGCACGAGAACGATTTACCCTTTGGTGGAAACGCATCAGTTTTGAACACGCGATCATTTTTTGGTTCATTGGAGCCGTCTCTATTTTGCTTCTCATGCTCCTTTCTTACACAACAACTTATGAATTAAACGGCAATGTTCAAGGAATCAACTTTGTTATCAAGGAGGGTCATGTGATTGGGACTCTTCTGTCGCCCATCGTCGGCTCATTCTTCTTGCTCGTAGTTTCTATCATGCTTTTTCAAACACAGTTGGGTGTCATGGATTCAACCTCACGCATCATGGCAGAAAATGCAGCAATTTCTTACATGAAAATAAAGAACGTTTCTTCTGTTCCGCTGTCAAAAATTTATTACGGCTTTTTATGGGGCCAAATTGCGTTTGGAACTATTCTCTTTCTTCTTGGACTCTCTGAGCCAAAATTCCTTCTTGTTCTTGGGGCATGTATCAATGCGGTGGCTATGTTTGTACACATTGGATTTGTCACGGTCCTCAATTACAAACAGCTTCCAAAATTTTACCAACCAACATTTCTGCGGCGTGTGATTCTTGTTGGAATCTTCTTGTTCTTTGGCTTTTTTAGTGGGGTCGTTTTGTTCAATCAACTTTTTTCCTGAAGCGTTACGTAATTCTCAATATGAAATATCCCTTTCCACGTCCACCAAAATATCTCACCCGCGTTAAAAAAAGCGCAACCGGGCATGGACTTTTTG
>MGFD01000014.1 GCA_001791715.1 Candidatus Uhrbacteria bacterium RIFOXYB2_FULL_45_11
TCTTCCCAGTTGTCATATCCCATTGCACCCTTCACCGCGCTTGAACTCACGGATGCAAGCTCGTCCGGCGGACGAACAAAAACGGTTTGCATCTCGTACGTGATTTTTCGTGCGTTGAAAATGCGACGAACCATGTCTTGTGCTTCGGCCTCAACTTGATAATCGTTCAAGCCGCGCACGCCGCGCAAGACCCAGTGTGCATCGATGTTCATCACAAAGTCGTGCAAGTATTTTGTTCCGCAAAACGCAACCTCCACATTCGGAAGATGCGCCGTGCATGCACGAATTTGCTCTATGCGTTCTTCGATCGAAAACATGGAGCTCTTTTTCTTGGTCGGATTGATCGCAACCGCGATCACAAGTTTGTCGAAGAGTTTCGATCCTTGTTCCGCAACCCACAGATGACCTTTGGTAAACAGATCGAATGAACCTGCGTAAACACCAACCGTGTGACTCATGATTTTTCTCCAACGAGTTGAGCGTGCAAATCCTTCACTCGACGCTCGAGCTCGGGAAGGGAACAGAACGTGTCGATCACATGCGTCGCAAGCGCGATCTTTTTTTCTTGCGGCCATTGCTTTGCAACGCGCGCATCAAACTGCGCACGTGTCAGATTCGGACGTCCCGGAATTTCACGTGCAAGCACGCGACGAAGTTGTTCTTCTTCATCACATGCAACGACGATAATTTCGCGCAGATCGATAAAATATTTTTCCGCACCTACTTCAAACAAGATTGCGTTTTCTATGACATGAATCTTTTCCGGCTGTTTTCCAACGCGAAACATTATTTCCGCCATGACATGCAAAGCCGCAAACGATTCAAGTGTTGTGCGCTTTTCATCATCTGCAAAAATCACTTCACTGATTGCCCCAATCTGTGGCACACCATCAATATACACATGTCCGCCGATCAAAAATCGCACATAGTCACGTACAAATCGTTCGTTCAGCATCTCTCGCCAGATGAGATCTGTGTTGTACACAACCACATCCGGAAATTTCGCGAGCAATTCCGCGACAGTACTTTTCCCGCAACCCATGTTACCCGTGAGGCCAATCATACGAGGGTTCATCTTGTTTCTCCTCTGAAAGGCACAATGCCCGTCGAAGTGTGTAATGAGCGATCCTGAATGGAACACTATCGATTTTCACCAAAAAGTCAAGGGGGGCAACAGAAAAAACAACTGTCTAGCAGTTGTTTTTAATCACTTCAACAAGCTCGGGAAAATCCGTCGCGTGAAAATGTCCGCGATCATTAAACGAAATGAAATGTGCGCTCGGTAATTCGTGCATGTAAGATTCTGCGTTCGCATAAGGAACGATCTCATCGTCTTTACTCTGGAAGAGATATATTTTTCCCGCCTGCTCTTCAAGTTTCTTCAACGGAAGTTCGAGAGCAAAATCTGCAATAGTCTCCTTTGATGTATCAAACGGTGGAGCAACAAGAAGCGTTGCAGAAATACGTTTTGGAAATGTTTCTTCAGACAAATATTTTGCAAGAAAAATTCCGCCGAGGGAATGTCCAATCAGGATCACACCGTCTTGTATAAATGGAATATGTTTCTCAAACCAAATTTTCCACTCAAGATATTTTGCATTGTTCGCATTTGGCATGCGCGGTTGAATCACATCAAAGTCATTTCCAAGCGTATCTTTAAGTGATTGATTCCAGCCCTTAAAGGTTGCACGGGATAGATCCAAATCAATCGATCGAAGATTCTCAAGATACGCTTCATATGCATGAAAAGCATCACCACCATGAATCGTAAATACTTGTTGTTTCATATGCAATCGATCATAACATTGATTGACAGAAATCAAAAAAACAATTATATTTACCCTGGTTTTACTGCCTGTTTGTTCAGGAATAAAAACAGAAATTTTAACCACATGGCCTGGTAGCTCAGTTGGATATCGCTTCGCTGATATTGCGTCGCCTCGTTCAGGAACAAAAAAGATAGATTTTAAATACCCTGGCCCGATAGCTCAGTTGGATAGAGCAGGGGACTTCTAAGCCCAAGGTCACTGGTTCAACTCCAGTTCGGGCCACCAGATTTAAAATCTATCTTTTTTGTTCCCTCACTCCAGCTAGCAATAGAGCAGGAGACTTCTAAGCCCAAGGTCACTGGTTCGATGTGTGAATGAGTGAGCGTAATAATCAAATTCGATTTGATTATTACCGAGCGAATGAACGCAATATGACGAAGTCATACTCCAGTCCAGGCCACCATAAAAATCTTTCGATTATATCGAAGGATTTTTTGTTTCTTTATACATCACCTGTTTTGTTCCGTCCCAAATCATTTCAAAAATAAATCGAAACGTTTGTGCAAGCAAAGGACTTGTAATAATCGTTCCAAAAATAGGTTCACTCAAGGTAATTAATGCGATGTGATCATTCCATACCAAAATATCTGTTGGAAAGTCTGTATACTTTTCGGGCAATATTTTAAAGGTGTACAGCTCTTTGAGAATCTCTTGTGTTTCTTTTAATCCAACCTGTTGCGATGAATTTGTGATGAGATCAAACACCATGACATGATTGTCCTTAAGTACTTTTTCAAATGCTAAAAAAAATTTAGGGTCCTGTTCCGCAAGCTTTTTTGTTGAACCAATCGCAAATAATTTATCTGTTTCCATTGCCTGCCAATAAATCTCTTTTACCTGTTCAAAACCATCATAAAACCGAATCTTCGGTTTATTCTTTTGTGTTGCATGAAGCGCACGCAAATCCGGCAAAAGCCGTTCGATCACTTCTTGTTTTTTTTGAATGGATCGCAAAAGTGCTTCTGGATCCATTGCGATATATACTTTACGATTATTCTTTTCTTGTTGTTCAATCAATCCATTCTCTTTTAAAGAGCCTAAGATGTTATAGCAGTTCGTGCGTGCAATGCTGGTACCTTTTGCAATTTCCGGAGGCGTCGAAAGACCATTTTCAAGCACATACAAATAAACCTTTATTTCAGATTTGGTCAGATTTAATCCGAGCAGTTCTTGTTCTAATGCCATACAAAAAATTAGTGTCAATCAAATTTATACCATATTTTAATTTTAAATGCAATAAATCATGATAATGGTATTAAATACGATATATACATGATTGACAAATACGTCAAAAAAGGGTATCCTGTACGGTTATGAATCACATAACACCCACAAGGAGAAGAGATGGAAATGACGATTTACGAAGACGTTGCACATTCAATGTACCCAAATAAAGTGGAAATCATTCCGCTTTCTACACGAACCGGCGTTTTCCTTCTACGCATAAAGGAAATTCCAAATTTCGCGATTCTTCTATGGTCTGAAGCTTGGCGAGACGCAACGTCTAAAATCTTCATAAAACCGGCTCCAGAATACGAAGAAACATCACATCGAAAATACTCAGTAGTCTGCATTTGCTGCATCCCATCTTTATTCACCGGAAAATACGCAACTAGTTTGGAAGAGCAAAATGAAATACGAAATGATTTCAACACAGAATTATTTCAAGAGCTCGACAAAGTATGTCTCGCACAGGGAATCACAACTGTTTTCATTCGACACAAAATGAATTTATGTACAGAAATTGTGCAATTTGAAGATTATTCATTTCTTCTGTCTGTCCTGTGCAAGGTTTGCACGGGTTCTAGAGTATTTGAGGCAATGAAGTTTGTTGCCAATCAGGGATGCTGGAGAGGGAATTGTTAAAAAGGAAGAGTCCTCTTGGCGTAAACATTGAGAATACATTCTCTTGTTTGCGCTTTTTTTTATAAAAAATTCTTCACAAAAAATACACGAGTCTCGTGTATTTTTTTATTGCTCCGATAGGGATTTTGAAACAAAATCTGCGGCGAACTCAGCGGCTTTCTCAGGCTCATCTCCACGATATCGCGCAACGGCATATGCCGCCACAAAACGATCTCCGGCTCCAAGTGCATGTGTCACAACAACGGGTCTCACAGGGATTTGATATGCAATACCTTTTTCCCAAACCGTAACGCTCTGTGATCCTCGTGTAATGATAAGCTCGCGTTGTTTTTGTTCTTCGCGTAATTGCGCCGGAAGTTTTTCAAACTCTTCTTCTGTAACTTTTACACAAGAAATTTTTTTCCAAACTTCTTGAGAAGAAATCTCTTCTTTTCCCTTTGCACTTCGTAAATACCCTTGAAGATCAACAAGTGTGAATCTGATTCCTTCCGGCAAATCTTGTAGAGCAAATTCTTGATCGACTGTTGAAACAATGATCGCATCTGCTTGGATTCTTTTTGGAATCAGAATCGGCTTTACCTCAACCAATTTTCCTCTTTCTTCACCATCGATGAGCGCAATGGAAACAATCGCCGGCTTGCTACCTGAATAAATAATCGGTTCAACAGAAAGCGAACGTAACGCATTTTGAATGTAATAAGCGGGTCCGCCCGGGAGAATCGAGGTTGTTCCATTTCGTTCAAAGTGATCTTCTGCAAAACTTGCAATGACAACAATGGACATATTATTTTTTTGTTTCTACCCATTTTTCTATAAATTGTGCATATTGCTCAAGCCCCTTTAAAGAGACCCATTCATTTTCTGAATGCGCGCCACCACCAAGCGGACGCATAATAATAACAGGGATGTTATGTGCGGAAAAAAAGCGTGCATCGCAAGAAGAATGGTAGCGTTCTAATGGCAGCATTTTTCCAAGAACATCACGGGCACAAGATTGTAAGTCACGAATGAGAGATGCATCATGGCAAAGCGAAAACGGCTCTGCATGTTTAAGTGTGCGCACGGTTGATCCAACAAAACATTTTTTGATTCGACGTAAAATATCCTTTTGGGTATCTGCGGGTACATATCGGATATCAATTTTTACAGTCACTTTATCGGGAATTTGATTTCCCGCTGTTCCGCCATGAATCATTGTTGGAACAACCGTTGTTTTCCATGACGTTTTATTTTTTGATTCTGGAAACATTTTTTGCAGTGCAATAATTCCTTGTGCCGCTTGCGTCATCGCATTTTTCCCTTCCCATGGTCTTGATGCATGCGCCGTTTTTCCAAAAACTTCCACCTCAACAAAGAGCACACCTTTTTCTTCCGTCACAAGAGTAAATGCATTTCCACCATCTGGATTAAATACAATCTTTGGGAGTTGATGAAGATTATCTTGAACAAATTGACCCGTTCCTTCTGCACCACCACGTTCTTCATCTCCCGTAATAAGTAATCCAATAGATGCTTTTGGATTTTTTTTAAGAATATTTTTCATGGCAACGGCAAGAGCGGCAGTTGGCCCTTTCATATCATATGTACCGCGACCATAAAGACGATCTTCTTTTTGTGTGCATCGAAATGCTTTTGCTGTTGCGCTTACAACATCCATGTGTCCCATCAAAAGAATCTGTGGCATCTTTATTCCTTTTGGAACAAACAACACAGATAACACGTTTGATTTTTTTGAATCTCGTCGTTCAACACATTCACCAAAAAACTGCGAAAAAAGATCGGCAGTTTTTTCGATCTCACTTACGTTTGCATGAATACTTTCGCACTGAACAAGTTGTTTTGTAAGTTGTTTAATTTTGTTGATCATAAAATTGAAGGTTTAAAAAAGGCGAGTCAGTTTGTGTGACCCACCTTAGACGTTCTTCATGCGCGCAAGAAGAAGGAAGGCATCATGAACGCCGAGTGATTGTTGAAAAAACAGACGAATGTTCTCATCGCGACACAAGTGATAATCGGCCGAACTCCGATCTTCATGGTATACATTGCGTGCAATAAGCAAATCCCTCTCGAAATGCGTTCCGTGTGCTAATTCCACAGCAATTTTCTTCTCACGTTCCGCGGGTGTATGCAATGGTTTTGGCAACAATTCTTTGCCATGAATCCTTTGCCACGTTTCGTAAACACGCGGATTCTGAGTTCGTGTTGCGTGCCAATCTGGCTTGTGACGTACAAGACCGATCTCAAGCAACTTCCTGTAAAAACCATGCGATCGATAGGAGTGATCTATGATTGTTCCGTGACGGAACAAACACACTTCTCCATTATCAAGAAAGATGGGCATGCAGACAGCAAAAGCAACGGTAAATTCTCCATCAAGCAAAAGATCGACATGTGCATCTAAAGATGCACACAAACGCGAACGTATTTTTTCCCTCGTGGCGCCTGGTGAATACCACGTGAATAGTTGGTAAACTTGTTCAACAAGCTTATCAATCTCATCTTTATTACAAAAAGCCGGAATGATCATTTCATGTTGAATGTCCATGATCTTTTTCCTTTGGATGCTTGAAGCGAACCATTCATTTTCCTGCAAAATGTCATCAGGACTAAATAGATCTTACCTAAGCGTTCACATATAAGTCAATAGAAATAAGCATGATTATTCCTGTTTCTGTATATCACTTGACGGCAAAACCAAAATTACACATACTGTGATTATCCTATGCAAATCGTAACTTCTAACAACTGGTGGCTTTCTGTCATCTCACCTGTGAACCGGTGGTAGTGGTTATTAATGCCAAAAAACTACTCCCGTGTTCGGGAGTTTTTTTGTTCTGGTTGAATGTGTCTTTTTAAAGATTCGCCAACACCAGCACAAAACGCTCCTTTCTACCCTCGTAAGAAACGCTGGCTCTTACACGGAGGAATTCATGTCAGACGAAACCTTCATCAAAAATGTTTTGAAACTTCATGCATATCAGAACATTCCGCTTTCGTACGAAGATGCCTATGAGCTTGGTTGCTATGCCTTGAAAGGCTGTCATGGCGACACAGATGCACAGATCCAATCGATCGTGGCCCTCTCGGCTCTTCACACCAAAGCAACGTATGCATACCGACCCGGTCGGGATGGAACTCTTCCGCAAAATGCGGCCGAGCAAATCGCCGGCATCTGCGCGGCAATTTTTGAACATGACATCGGAGCCTCCGAGTTTGGTTTCTTGAAGCCGAACGTTCCGTATGTGATGGACAATTGCGGCATGGGAGGCGATCTCATTGTGACCGCAAATGTCTCGACGATCGCTGCGTTCATTGCGGCTGCCTATGGCATCCACATGTGTAAACACGGCTCTCCGGCAAATGCGGACAAAGGACACTACGGAAGTTCGGACTTCATTGAAGTCTGCGGCATCAGCACCGTGAAAACACGTGAGGAAGTCGAAGCCTCGGTTGAACAAACGTGCTTCGGCTACACGGAAGCGTTGGATCAGCACTACAAACGCATCCACATGCAGACACACAATGTAGCAAAAGTGCCTCACATGAACGACATCATTGGTCCGATCACGAACCCTGTTGATCCGAAACTGATGACACGACGTGTCCTTGGTGTGAATCACCTGATTCCCGTCGAGATCGTTGCGGAAGTGTATCGCATTTTGAATGAGCGCGGCATCACCAACATGGAGCACGCGATCATGATGCGCGGCTTCGGGGATGTTTACCAAGGCGCAGAAGGCATGGACGAGTTGTCCATCTGCAAAGGTGGTACCGACATCGCTGAACTTCTTCCGTCTGGCGAAATCAAAAAACGCCACATTGAGGCAAGTGCATTTGGACTGACACCCGTTCCTTCAGCGTCGATCTCTCCACCTTCCGATGTGAAGAAAGGGGACTTCTCACTTCAGATCCTTGAAGGCAAGGTCAATGGACCCGCGCTGCAAATGGTTCTTGCGAACGCCTCTTTGCTTCTTTACTTGGCAGGTCACTCGAACAATCTTCGTGATTGCTATGAGCAAGCGAAGGAAATTCACACAAGCGGTCTTGCAACGAAAAAGCTGCGCGAAGTTCGCTTGATGCTCCCACGCTAGGCGCACACTCCCTGGATAGTACAACGCGTACTATCCTTTTTTCTTTTTTTTCTCTATGATGAAAAAACTATGTCCTACAAATTTTCAACCATCTTTCACAAATCACAAAACGTCACCATTGGTGCCGTTCATTTTCCACCACTCCTTGGCTATAAAGATTTTCCAGGATACAAACTCGCACGCACAAATGCATTGAAAGATCTGTCAGCATTTCAAGCCGGTGGTTTTGATGCAATCATTTTGGAAAATAATTATGACATCCCCCACACAGAGTTTGTGGATCCGAGCATTATTACTTCCATGACTTATCTCATTGAAAAAATTCGCGCACAAACAAAACTTCCTCTTGGTGCAAGTGTTTTATGGAACGATTACAAGACAGCACTTTCTCTTGCAAAAACACTCAACCTTCAATTCATTCGCGTGCCTGTCTTTGTTGATAACGTAAAAACAGCTTGTGGAATCATTGAGGGCGATGCAAAAAAAGTGATCGCGTATCGCAAACTCATTGGCGCAGAACACGTAGCGATTTTTACAGACATTCACGTAAAGCACGCCGAGCTTTTGTCAAAAAAAACGATCACACAATCTGCAAAAGCTGCAATAAAATCCGGTTCCGATGGATTAATCATCACAGGAAAATGGACCGGACAAGCACCTGATCTGAATGAACTCGCACGCGTGAGAAAATCTGTTGGAGATTTTCCAATCATTATTGGAAGTGGAACAGATGCACAGAATGTAAGTGCACTCTTCCAATTTGCAAACGGAACGATTGTAAGCACGGCGCTTAAAAAGGGAACAGCAAAAAAACAAGAAGTAAACGTTAAGGGTTACGATCAACGAATTGATAAAGTGAAGGCAAAAAAATTCATCCAATCTATAAAAACAAAACGGGTTTAATCAACCTGTTTTTTGTTTGCGTCCATTTCATTTCAAAATTGACATCAAATATTTGAACGCGTAAAACAAAATGGGCATATACATTTCAACCTGCCCAAAAGAGGATTCAATGAAAACTGTCCTTTTCGTTTGTTTGGGAAACATTGCACGTTCCGTGATTGCCGAACATCTCTTGCGAAAAATCCTGATCGAACAAAACATCTCCACGGGGATCCAGGTTGATTCCTGTGGACTACAAGGCTCTGCCGGAACAACACCGACTCAATTCCCGAATATCTCTGGCTATGTTTCGGAATATGCCGCAGCACATCCTGTTCTCGAGCGTTTCGGAATCGACGTCTCGGAACATGTCGCAACATCGATCAATCTTCACGCGGTGCGTACAGCGAACATCGTCATTGCCATGGACGTGTCTGTTCTTTCAAAAGCACCGAATTCGCTCTTCAAGCAATTCCCCGAAGAGCGTTCAAAAATGCGGCTGTTCACAGAGCTGTCTGGGGAGCAATCCGACATCGTAGATCCTTATGGAAACACGGATGAGAACCGATACGTCAAAATTGTCAGTGAGATCGATCACATACTACGCGCGCACCTCAATACGCTTCTTACATGGATCAATCATCCCTGAAGGATTGACAAAGAAAAGAAAAACGCCTACCTTCCAAGCAGTGGAACCAACGGGGTTCTTTGCCCTTTTTGAGGAGAACGTCATGGAACAAAGAGTTATTCTCTCTGGAATTCGCCCGACAGGTATTTTGCACCTCGGTAATTTACTTGGTGCCATGCGCCATTTTGTTGAGCTCGCAAAGGATCCAAAAAACTTTTGCATGTACTTTATTGCAAACCAGCATGCACAGACAACCGGCATGGATCCGGTCTCTGCAGCAGAAATGCAAAAAGAATTACTCGGCATCGTACTTGATTTCATGGCATGCGGACTGGATCCAAATTCGGACAACGTCTTGCTGTATGCACAATCAAGCATTCCGGAAACAAGTGAACTCGCGTGGATGTTGAGCTGTGTTGCAACGGTGAGTGAACTCATGGGCATGCACCACTTCGCAGAAAAACGTGAAGCTCTGAAAACGGGATCTGACACAGCAAGCACAGGTTTGCTCACGTATCCCGTACTCATGGCCGCAGACATTCTTGGACCAAACGCACACCTCGTGCCCGTTGGCGCAGATCAGCATGAACACGTTGAACTCGCACGCTCTCTTGCGCGCAGATTCAACAATCGGTTCGGTGTTGAACATTTTCGCATTCCGGAACTCCTCGAAGGACCTGGTATTCGTGTCCCGGGTCTGAAAGGCCAAGGCAAGATGGGGAAGAGCGAACCAAAAGGAACACTCAGTCTCCATGATTCACCAGATCTGATCCGCACAAAGATCAAAAAGGCAGACAAGCGTTTGCCAGACAATCTTTCTACAGGAGAAAAATCTATCGAGCCACGCATTGAAGATCAGCCCGGCATACCAGAAAAGTGTCGTGTCTATTTGCTTCATGCACTTGCATGCAATTCCGCTGCGGAAGAAATGGAAATCCAATTCGGATGCAGAAGAGGCACACTTCGTTGCGGCGACTGTAAGCACATGCTTGCAAATCGTATTGTCGACATGCTCACCCCCATTCAAGAGCGTCGTCGCGAATTGAATGCGCAAGGCGGCGAAAAACTCGCGCTTGAAATCTTGCACGAACATGGCAAGCGAGCCCGAGCCATCATCGCACCAAACGTTCAGGCCATTAAAGAACTCACCGGAATTCCGACCTACTAACCAACCTACCACCCCACGAAAGCTAGGGTGGTTTTTTCTTGACAACAAAAGTCTTTAGGATCAAGCTCAGATCGGTTCTTTTCCCCTTTACATCGGAGGTCCCAATGAGTCCCATCAAGACAGAGGAAGACTGGCGATGGCCCAAAAATGGTCAAAATGAGGTGGACCCACAAGATTCCATCTCAAATATTGCCGATTTGTATCATTCTGAAAAACCGCCCGTTTGCTACCCAGGCTCTTATCTTGATTTTGACCCCGAAGCACAAAAAGTGATCCTTGACGTTCTCCAAAAAAATCCAAATCTCATTGGAACTCACACCCATTTCATTACGATGAATGGTGCAAGAGTGCCAAAAAAAGGTGAGGGTGGATTTGAAGCAACCCAACAACTTGAAGCCCGTGTTATTTGGATGATTGGCGGCATGGTTGGTGGAACTCCGGAAACGATCGATGGTCTTTTTTGCGGCGGCGGCACAGAAGCAAATTTGCAAGGCATGTACATTGGCCGCAACTGGCTTCGCAGCAATTGTTTGGATCCGCATCAAAAAGGGATCGTTATCTTAACGACACCTCTCATTCATTACTCCGTGATCAAGAATGCTGATATTCTGAACATTGGAAATGGAAAATTCGAACGGTGCATGGCGTGCGGAAATCTTCATCGCTTTGAATCAGATCCTTCTGGAACTGGTGTAACGTTTGTTGGCATGAATGATTCATTTGAAATGGACATGGGTGATCTTAAGCGCGTATTTGCAGACAAGTACGCACAAGGATTCCGCCGTTTCATGATCGTGCCGACCGTTGGAACAACGGACGCGGGTTCCATTGATCCCGTTGCGGACATCAGTCAGTTTATTGACGAGGTTCACACAACATCAGAAGCACGCGTTTACATGCATGTGGATGCATCCTTCGGTGGCTTTACGGTCCCGTTTGTCAATCCAGACTTGCATATCGGATTTGAAAATCGACACGTCATGTCCATGACGCTCGATGGCGATAAAATGGGGCAACTGCCGTATCCTGCCGGTGTTTTTCTTTGTCGCAAAGGACTCACAGACTACATTGCACGCGAAGTCAGTTATGTGGAAGGGAATCAAGATGACTCCGTCTCTGGTTCGCGCACCGCATTACCAGCCGCGCTTGCATGGCATCAGTTCAAAAAAAACGGAACAGAG
Organism: Candidatus Uhrbacteria bacterium RIFOXYB2_FULL_45_11; assembly: GCA_001791715.1. Classification (GTDB taxonomy): domain Bacteria; phylum Patescibacteriota; class Patescibacteriia; order UBA9934; family GWF2-40-263; genus XYB2-FULL-45-11. The sequence continues at coordinate 11,646 of MGFD01000014.1, forward strand.
GGTCAACGACGCCATGTACAAGCCTGCCTCGATGCACGCAATGCACTCGCCCACAAACTCAAGACCGAGCTCGGTGATTATGTTGGAGTGATGCCATACTCGCCCTGGATCAATCTTCTTCCGATCAAGATGCGAGCAATCGGATCGCCCATCACACAACATCTGAAAGAGGGCGGCTTGCTTGCCCCATTTCAGATGCGCAAAGATTTTATTCCGCACGAACCACTCAACATCATGAGTTGTCCGGACACGGTCTACAAACTCTGCATCATGCCGCACCTGTTGGGCACAGGCACACTCGACACATTTGTCGAACTTCTGAAACAAACTCTGCGCTCTTAAACCATTCACCCGATCCATTCTGGATCGGATTTTTTGTACAAAAAAACTGATCATGAAGATCAGCAGAATCGATTAGGTTTTTCGTTCGCCTTTTGCAAGCAAAGTAACGATACAAACACCTGAAATTGCCAGAAAAATGGCGAAATAATGATTCCAATCGAGAGATTCTTCAGGTGTGAAAAACCATGAAACAGGAATCATTCCTAAAAAAAGCAAAAACATGGGGCGTAAGTTATCTAAGATTTCAGTAATCTGATAACTAAGTTTGTCTCTCACAGTATTTGAGATAATCGAACTCGCAGCGGTTGGCATAATACCCAAGTAGACAAGTGCTGCCCATTGGTTAGGCGTTGGAAATTGCGGCAAAGAAAATCCAGACTCATACATCATCCAACAAAAACCAAATACACTTGCGCCAGCCATGGTGGATGCAACCATATCAACCTGAGGAATTGAAATCGAACGTTTCACCCACACATCGAATAGACCCCGCGCAGCACTGGCAATCATCGAAATAACCGAACCAGCAAGAGCTGCATCAAAAAAATCAATGTGTGCATTCAACATCTTCTCATAC
>MGFD01000015.1:0-423 GCA_001791715.1 Candidatus Uhrbacteria bacterium RIFOXYB2_FULL_45_11
TGCTGATTTGATCCGTGTAACAGGAATACCCGTCATTTTTGAAACAACTTCGGAGATAACTTCCTCATTCACTGCGCCCTCAACCTCTGCACGCGTCTCCCTCCATTCTTTTTCAATCGTTTCCTTTTTCTTTTTTAATTTATCGGCTTTATCTCTTAACCGTGCGGCTCTTTCAAAATCCTGAATTGCCACAGATTCGTCTTTGTCTTTTTCCAGCTTATTGATTTCCTCCTCTATATGCCTCAGGTCAGGCGGCTGAGTAGTTGCTTTGAGCCGCACCCTTGCACATGCCTCATCAATCACATCAATTGCCTTATCCGGCAGGTATCTTCCGGTAATATAGCGAATTGATAGTTCAGTCGCAGATTCTAATGCCTCGTCCGTAATTTGAACCTTGTGATGCGCCTCGTATCGGTCACGAAG
>MGFD01000015.1:475-11717 GCA_001791715.1 Candidatus Uhrbacteria bacterium RIFOXYB2_FULL_45_11
TTGCCCCCACAATCGGAAACAATCATGGGTTTTGCTTCAAGTGGACGCAAGAAAAAGTACGAATCGACCGTAACAGAACGTGTTGAAACAGCGCCTGTGACGGTGAATGGGTATTCAGAAATACACACAACGTAGTCACCGATCTCTTTTCGTGCCTCCCAGACCGTTTTTGCGGCGTCTGTTTTAGCATCGAATTCCTTGTCTAGTTGTCGATGAAGCATGTCACGAAACTGGAAAACGTGCCGAATGGATTCACTATCATATCCGGCTTCATGCAGTCCTTTGACATATCGATCATCCAAGATGCCGATTCCCTTTATGATTGCTTCCCGATTGAATGTTCCAAAACCAACGAGTCTGTTTAATTGTTCACTCAATAGAGCGTTTTCGTTGTCTGTAAGTTTAAGGAGCTCAAGAAATTGTTCTAATGAGCTCTTTTTACGTTCACCTGTTTCTGGATTATGTGCACGATCTAGTTTGCCATAGGTGTGGTGGTCGATGATCACAACGTTGATACCACATTTTCGGAGTTTGTTTTCCGTATATTCACCTGGCAGTTCAACAGTCCACACTTCTCGTTTTCCGCTTGCACGAACAAGTGTAACGGCATCTTGCTCGTTATCGAGCAAAGCACCGTGAGGTTGCGGACTACGAATTGTGTAGATGCCAAGGCAAAGTGCGATCAAGTAGATCAGACGCGATTCTGGATCATTGTCTACTGTATAGAGCAAAACGTTGCGCAAAGAACGCATGTGAACCCCTGTCTTGCGATTGAATGCAAGGCAAAAAGATATCATAAAACCATTGATTTGTCAATGGATTAGATGAATTTTCATGAGATTTTCTTGTGTTCATACAGACGAGTTGTTACAATATTTCTATTGAATTAACCATGTCTATATGCCAGAAGGTTCCAGAGCAGTGCCATCAAAAGAAGAATTATCAAAAATGGAAACAAAAGTAGGAAGAAGTGAAAGGGTGTTAGGAAAACTTGGAATTGAGGCAGGAGCAAAACCAAACGAAACAACGGAAGAGCATATTGCAAGATTGCAACGTGCGATTTGGGAAGTGATGATGGATGACGATAAGTGGAATGCTGTAGAATTTCACGTTGGTCGAATGGCAGAATTATTGCGGACAATAGATACGGTAACGGAGCAGTTGGCTCAGTTGGAAGATGAGAAGAACAAACAGAAAGAAAAACAAAAATTGCAAAAAGCATGTGAAATACTTGTTCGTGATCTTGGAGGCAGTGTTTATGAAAAAGAAATAGATTCTGTTCTCGCGAAATTAGAAGGAGATCCAAAGAAGGCAGAGAAAATTGCGTTTGCACTTGAGATGTTTTCTCAACAAAAAAGCGCATTAACAGAACGACAAGATCGTGTTAAAAGAGGAAATCAACTTTATCAAAAATGGCGAGACATTCAACATTCTCAGTCAGAAAATTCCGTTCGTAGACAAGGAGGATTTTTGGGAATCATTGCCTTGGAAGAAACGAGAGGTGACCAAGAGGCGTTAGCAGAAATGTCACAGGATAATGCTTCTAAAGAGGAGCGTGATCAAATAAAAGATAGACTTAGAAAAGCAAAGAAACAGATACAAAGATCTTTTGAAAGAGACGCAGAAGAATTTAGATTATTCGGAGAAAAAATTCTAAAAATACAGAAAGTTTTAGATAAACTCGCGTAAGGATTGAAAAGAAAAATCCCAAGCTCCAAAAATTTGGAATTTGGGATTTTATATTTGGCGCTTTATCTTGTTCTTACTTTCAGATTTGGTTTTGTTCCTCCCCATTTTCTAGGAGCTCTCGACAATGCTTCTTCGAAAATCTGTTTTCGCATCATGATGCGTCTTTCTTCTGCGGCTTGAATGTGAGCTGGAATTTTTGAGATAGGTTTTCCCATTTTTCGATCAAGTACCCTGATCGCAGCAAGAGCAATGAACGGCGCTGTGAGTCCAAAGGCTTCAAGGACTTGGTCTGGTTCTCCAGATTCGCCAAATTGATCTTGGGTTCCGACGCGTTCAACGGGAACGGGAGTTGTGAGGGCGAGCGTTTCACAAACAACACCCGCGAGACCTCCGTTGACTTGGCCTTCTTCAATGGTGACAATCGCACCTGTTTCTTTTGCGGCGGCGATGATTGTTTTTTCATCAAATGGTTTGATGGAGTGTGCGTTTATGACGCGACACTCAATTCCGTGTTCTTTTGAAAGCGCATCGGCTGCGAGGAGTGCTTCATAAAGGAGTGGGCCGGCTGCGACGAGTGTGAGGTCGTTTCCAAATCTGTAAACTTCCGCATGACCAAGTTTGAATGGTGTTTTTTCTGTGGTGAATACAGGAGATGCTGCGCGTGCGAATCGGAAATAAAATGGGCCGACCATTTTTGCACCCGCAACGGTTGTTTTGCGTGTTTCGATTGCGTCACACGGAACTTCTACGGTCATGTTTGGAATTGCGCGCGTAATCACAATATCTTCAAGCATTTGGTGCGTTGCACCATCGGGTCCAACCGAGAGTCCTGCGTGCGCGCCCGCGATTTTTACGTTTGAGTTTTGAAGAGCGATGGTTGTTTTAATTTGCTCCCAGTTTCTTCCAGGAGAAAAAGCGGCATAACTTGAAATAAACGGAACTTTTCCTGTCATGGACATTCCTGCACCAATGGAGGCAAGGGATTGTTCCGCGATACCCATTTGAATGAATCTATTGGGGAAAACCTTTTTAAACATTTCTGAGCGCGTAGATTCCGTAAGATCGCAACAAAGGACGACAACATTTATATCTTTTTTGCCCGCCTCAATAAGACCTTCGCCGTATCCGTTGCGTGTTGGAATTTGTTTCAGTTCTTTTGTGTTGAATAAATTACGAGCAAGATACATTTCTGGGTTGAGTCCTTTTTGTATTTTTTTTATGCTCATATTATTCGTGTTCTGATTGAATCTTTCCCCAGAGTGTTCTTAATTCTTTGATAGAATTTGCCGCTTCTTTGCCTTTTGCCGGTGGTTTTCCGTGCCAAAGGTAATCATATTCCATAAAGTCGATGCCGTAGCCTGGAATCGTATTTGCGATAATCACACTACATTTATCACTTGTAGCATGAGCGCGCTCTACAGCCGTAACAAAATCACGAATATTGTTTCCCGCACATTCAATCACATTCAATCCAAATGCTTTGAGTTTATCTGCGAGTGGTTCAAGCGGCATGATTTCTTCTGTTGTGCCATCGATCTGGATGTTGTTGCGATCGATGATGTACGTAAGATTATAAAGTCTGTTTGCGCCCGCAAACTGAAATGCTTCCCAACACTGACCCTCATTGAGTTCACCATCACCCATGCAGCAATAAACTCTCCATGGAGATGTATCCATGAGTGCAGCATACGCCATTCCAGCCGCCTGTGATGAACCTTCGCCGAGCGGACCAGAGGTTGTTTCTAATGCGGGGAGCCAAGCGTGTTCTGGGTGGCCCTGAAGCGGGGAGCCCATTTTTCGGAGCGACATCATGTTCTTTTTTGGAAAATATCCAGCGTTTGCCATTGTGGCGTAACGGATTGGGGTGATGTGACCGTTTGATAAGATAAGACGATCGCGATCTTTCCAGTTTGGACGTTTTGGATCATGAACAAGAACATGAAAATAAAGTGCCGTAAAAATATCTGCCATACCAAGTGGGCCGGCTGAGTGTCCGGAACCTGCTTCTACAAGCATGGCAATAAGGTCTTCACGGATGGTCTGTGCTTTTTGTTCAAGGGATTTTAATTTTTTGTCGTGCAGGTGCAAAGGTTGTCGCACTTTAGGACCGAGAGAAAATTTCAACATAGTAAAGATATTGTAGCAGAAGAGAAGGGAAGAAGGGAAAACAAAACGAGGCTTGCGCCCCGTTTATTTGTTTATTGGATTGTGAGAGTTGCTTTTGCAGATCCGTAAACATCGTGGAAGGAAAGTGATGCCGTTGTCTTAAAGTACTTTGTGAAGGATTCGCCTGGATTAAGGGTTCCTGTACCCCAATCTCCTGCGTCGTCACTTGCTGTGTGCTTGGTTGTTCCGTTATTTACGAATTTAACGGCTGTACCAGCTTGGACAGAAAGGGTTGCGGGAGAATATCCGGAATCTGTGATGGAGATAACGACAGGAGCTTTGAGTCCTTTATCAAAGTTGATGTCAACCGCTTCTGATTTTTCTGCTGCAGGGCTGAACATGGAAGCGTCGTCGATCGTTCCTCCAATTTTGTAGTTTGAGAAGAATCCATCTGGTACGTCATCAATTTGTTTGTTCCATGTTGGGCCGTAGAGGGCTTTTGCAACGGCTTCAGATCCGATTGCGCGAATAAGTCCGCCTTTTGCAACAACGTATACACGTGGATCTGAATTGATTTTGATCATGCGTGCACCTGGCTTGTAGGTAGCGTTTCCACCGATTTGAATTTTGGTGAGGTCTGCGTCTGAAACCCATTTCACGGTATTAAAGTTTGAGTACCATGTGAAATATGTCTTGTCGTTTGGAAAAACGTAGCGGAAACCGTCCAAACCGTAATAATACACAGCTGTGAAACTTTCTCCACGAATGAGATCACCCGATTTTAAACTTGCAAGCGACGTAAGAGATGCTGCTTCTGCGGAAGGTGTTGCAACGATTGCCGCAAATGCTGCAGAAAACGCAAGCATGATGGATGCGCTGATCAAGACAAGACGTTTGGTCATAAGAAAAGTTCAGTTAAGAATGTGTTTAGTATATCACGCGTCTATCTAGTCCACAATAATCACTCCTGTCATTTTTGATTTTGCATCATAGATGGAGTAATAGGTCCACGTTCCTTTTACATCAAAATATTTTGTGAATGTGTCACCAGGTTGCATAGTTCCAGATCCCCAGATGCGATCCCATTCTGTTACGGAGTGTGCCAGAGTTCCTATGTTGATAAATTTTACAGCTTTTCCAGATTTAACGTGAATGGTTGGGGTGTCATACCCAGTGTCTGTGATCTGAACAACCGTTGGGGATGAAAGAGATTTGTCATTATTTACGGTTGTGACTTCTACCTTTTCTGCGTTGATAGAATATTGTGAAGGGAATTCAATTTTTGATCCGATGGTGTAATTTCCAAAAAATGCGTCAGGGACATCATCGATCATTTTGTTCCAAAGTTTCCCGTAAATATCATTGGCAACCATTTCAGATCCAATTGGGCGCAGGGTGCTGTTTTTTGAAACAGCATAAACGGTTGGGTCAGAATTTATTTTGAGCATTTTGACACCTGGTCTGTAAGTGACGTTTCCTCCAATTTGGATTTTGGTGAGATCTGCATCTGAAACCCATTTTACGGTTGAAAAATCTTTGTACCAGCTGAAGTAGACTTTATCATTTGGAAAAACATAACGCATGCCGTCTGCGCCGTAGTAATAAACGGCCGTAAAAGCTTGTCCGCGAACAAGATCTCCTGATTGAATGGTGGAGAGAGGAACAATTGCTGCGTGTGCCGTTGATGCGCTAAGCAAGAAGAATGCAAAGCCAAACAGGAGGGCAGAAAACTTTGGAAAAGAAATGGTCATAGGGTTTAAAGAATACTTTGTAAATGTTTCAGGGTTTCATTTGGGTGTTCGCTGTGAAAAATACCGGATCCGCTAATGATTCGATCCACTCCCGCGTTTATGAGCATTGGAATCAGCGCTTTTGTGACGCCACCATCGATTTCGATTTGTAAATCAGGACGGTGATGTTTTGCTTGTTTTATTTTATCAAGAATCATGTCACCTTCAAATGGTTGTCCCATAGATCCCGGGTGAACTCCCATTATGGTGAGTTGATGAATGGAGTGCAACACTTCCTCAATTTCTTTGAGAGGGGTTTCTGGATTCACTGCAACACCAACTTCTAGACCAAGAATATCTTTAATGTGTGAGGTGACCGCTCCAATCGGGCGATGCATTTCTGCACTGACAATCGCACGTTTCATGTTTGGAACATGTTTTTGAAATGCTTCAATGATGGGAATCGGATTTTCAACCATGAGGTGTAGTTCCATTTCGACATTTGTCGAAAGCGCACCGATTGCAACAGGATCGAACCAAGAGATGTGGGGAAAAAGCGTTCCGTCCAAAACATCGATCTGAATAAGCGAGCAATCGTTTTCGATTTCGCGAAGTTGTTTTTCAAACTGCTGTTCGGATTCAACGAGAAATGCGGGGACAATTTGGGACATATCACAAGAGGATAAAGCATTGACATGCGAGCGAAAATAAGGTAGATTCTGTCCTCGTCGCAAGGATATGGCGAGGGAGAAAAACAAAGATGCATTCAGCTACACGAGATCGCCTTGATCGCATGGAGGCAGCGCTATTGAAACACACAGCTCCAGAGAAACGTGAAGCGCTACAGAAGAAGTTTGCCAATCATCGTATCAAAGAGGAAGAGGCGGAACAAAAAGCTGCGGAAGCTGTTGAGCGGGTGAAAAAGAATCCACCTTCGAAGGGCGCACGTTGGACAAAACCTGTCGGCCAGTATCAAGAGATTTCCCTTGTGAAAAAGGGTGAGGTTCTTGGAACGCTCTTTCGGTGCATTGGTGGATGGAATTACGAAATGCCCGATAAGAAGAAAACGCGCGGAGACACCGGATCATCTCCTTGGCATCACGATCTCGACGAAGCGAAAGCAACGTTTCGCAAAATGATCGATGACTGGGCAATCGAACTCGCATCTGTTCCGGAAATCGTAGACGACGACGAAGAAGAGACCTAACCACAGCTTTAACTCTGTGGTTTTTTTATTACATTCCGAATTCCTCATTTTCGATTTGTGAGACCTTTTCAAGGCGGCGGACGTGGCGTTCTGCGCCGGAGAATTCTGTGCCGAGCCAGGCATCGACAACCTTCTTTGCCTCTTCAATGGTCATGAAGTGTGAGGGAAGACAAAGAATGTTCGAGTTGTCATCGGCACGAGCTGAGCGTGCGGATTCTTCATTAAATCCTGTTGCAGCGCGGGCGCCTTTTACTTTGTTTGCAACAATACAAATGCCGGCGGAAGATCCGCAGATCACAATGCCGTGTGACCCAACATCATTCACAACACGTTTTGCAACCGCATATCCAAAGTCTGGATAATCATCACCCTGAACCAAATTTGAGTTTCCCATGTCTACCACTTTATATCCTTCTTCTTTCAACATGTCTTCAAGAGCGGATTTCATTTGCCAGCCTTGATGATCTCCACCCACATAAACTGTTTGTTTTTCCATATAAGTCATGTATTTCTATTTGTAAATTGTTACACATCAGTATACAGGAAACATTGACAAAATCGCTATTTCTTGATATCCTCAGGCGTCGTTTATGTGCAAAATAAGCGGCAAAGTCAACGAGGGGTGCTACAACAACAGGAGAAAAATGAAAAAGCCTGCATCACCAAAGCCAACGCGGCTTTCTGGTGGTTCCTTTCACGAAGCCATCAAAACCGACGTCTACATCGTACAGCACGGACGGTGGCAACTGTCTCGTCGTCGAAAGCCAAGTGAATCATGGAGTTTTGAAATGAATCCGCGTGTTGCGTATGAAGAGGCTCGTATGAGTCTTGAGTATGCGCTTCAGACCATGAAGTATCGTGAGAACATTCATTATTGGGCGAGCGCTATTGTGACGTATGTGTCCGCGCTTGGAGAAGCGCGGGAGGTCAACTTTGGCGGCGTTGTTTTCACGGTAAAGCCGTATGAGAACCCGCAAAAGATGATCGATCACGTGTTGTCACAAATGCCAACAAAACAAAAACACGATGAAATGCTCATTGAAATTGACGTTGGTTCCGGCGTGTTCGATATCGAACCTCCGCAGCCATGGACGGCTGAACTTCAGCAACTACACAAAGCGATGCTGGCTGGACATCTTGATCTCTCGACATGTGTTGATGCGAATGGTCCGAAGATTTGGGAGCCGTCGACCTTTGCAGGTCCGATGCTTCCGCCGGGTCCGCTCAAGCTCATCGAACATCATTGCCCGCCCGATAGTGACGACAAGTAAGATCCTTGCAGATACCCAAAAGGTATCTGTTTTTTTATTGCCTATTTTCCTCTCGAATGCTAATTTTAAAACAATATGATTCAAGAGAAATACTACGATTTTACGGTCATTTTCTTTCCAGCCAAAGAAGGCGGCTTTACTGTTTCTGTTCCGGCCTTGCCAGGATGTTTTACGGAAGGGGATTTTCTCGAAGAAGCTCAGAAGAATGCCAAGGATGCGATTAAAACATACATCGAAAGCCTTCGAATGGACGGCGAAGAAATTCCTGCTGAGAATAATGAATTTATTTCTCGAATTAGAATTAACGCGATTCCTGCATGAGTCCAAAGATGCCTTCGATCACTTCGCGGGATATGATCCGGGCTCTTGAACGGGCCGGTTTTTATTTTCATCATCAATCCGGAAGCCAAATCATCATGAAACGAGCCGACGGTACACGCGTTACCATTCCGAAACATAGCAGAGATTTAAAACAAGGAACCATTCACAACACGTTTTGCAACGGCATATCCAAAATCCGGATAATCATCACCCTGAACCAAATTCGAGTTTCCCATGTCTACCACTTTATATCCTTCTGCTTTTAGCATGTCTTCCAAAGCGGATTTCATTTGCCAGCCTTGATGATCTCCTCCAACGTAAATGGTTTGTTTTGTCATAGTGGAAACATTGTAACAGATATGCTTGACTTTTTGGGAAAATTCCGTATACTTTTCCACAGTTCATTTGGTTTTACGCAACCTGTGTCAAGGAGGTTATCGTGTCTGATGTAAATCCAATCATTCAAGGAATGGCAGATAAGTGGGAAGAATCAATGGTAATGCTTGCGGAAAATGATCCGCAAGCATTTCTTGCAGAAATGCGAAGACTGAACGGTCCTGATTGGAAACCGCAGACTTCGATGAATTCCGCGTCAGAGATGAGTAACTCTTCACCAGAATAAGGAGATAAAATGGACCCCGCTCATTTACATCAAGTTCAAGTTCTTTGGGATAAAGGATTTGGTCGTGCGCTTGGCATGACTTCTTTTCAGGAATATCTTGCAACGATTCCCGAAGTTCCAAAAGCTCCGCCTATTGAGTATTTGAATAGACTTATACTGGTCGATAGACGTCTTGGGTTTCGAGATGGATGTTGGTCGGTCGGTTTATTTACGTCAGAAAGAAATTCAACATTCATTTCACACGATCTGATGGTTGAAAAGAAACTCAAGGATGTGTACTGGATGTGGTGTCAAATAAGGCATCCATACGATTTCTTTGGCTTAGAGGTAAACGGTCCGAACAGAGGTCCGAACGACTATCGTCGATTGTTTAAACAACACCCTCGCGGTCGGGAGGTTGGACTGGATGTCATCGAGTTTGCCGCTCTTTACGCCCAAGATCCAAGCGTTGTTGGAACAAAAGAAGAACCAAAAATCGTAGATATTTTGAATTCCAAACACTGTGTTGATAGTCAATATCATGCCTATGCGACTTGGCTTGAGGATTCTATCACCCCATGTTTGCCACGCGTGAGTTATCGTTACGAATCTCATCGATGCTATCCAGCTATTCGTTGGGAACCTGAGGGGAGTCACAAAGAAATAAACACTGCCGTACATCTGTGAGATTTACGGTTTTTTGTTTGATCTTTTGTTCTTATTTTGGCATACTCACAAGCGTATGAATTTCCCAGAACAAGAAAAACAAACGATTGAATTTTGGAACAAAAATGAGATTTTTAAAAAGACGTTAGAGAAACCTGCACCGCACGGTTCCTATGTTTTTTATGATGGTCCGCCGTTTGCAACAGGGCTTCCGCACTATGGGCACATTCTTGCGTCCACCATTAAAGATGTGATTCCACGTTATTGGACCATGAAAGGGTATCGCGTTCGGCGCGTGTGGGGTTGGGATTGCCATGGATTGCCAATCGAGAATATTGTCGAAAAAAAGCTCGAAATTTCCGGGAAGAAACAGATTGAAGAAAAAGGGGTGGATGTATTTAACAATGCCTGTCGCTCGGCCGTTTTGATGTACGCGGGAGAATGGGGAAAAACGGTTGAGCGCATCGGCCGCTGGGTGGATTTTGAAAACTCCTACAAGACCATGGACACAAAGTACATGGAATCTGTCTGGTGGGCGGTTAAACAAATTCAAGAAAAAGGATTGTTGTACGAAGGACGAAAAGTTTTGCTGTACTGTCCACGTTGTGAGACACCGATTTCAAATTTTGAAGTCGCGATGGACAATTCGTATAAAGATGTTACGGAGGAAACAGCAACGGTAAAATTTAAAGTTCGAAATTCCTCATTGGAACTTCCAGAAGGAACATACATTCTTGCTTGGACAACAACGCCATGGACGCTTCCAGGAAACGTTGCGCTCGCGGTTGGAGCGAATATTGATTACGCACTCGTAAAGAAAGGCGACGAACATTTTATTCTCTCAAAAGAGTTGATTGGTAAAGTTTTGGGGCTTGATGTTGAGATTGTGAACGATTTTAAGGGGAGCGAACTCGAAGGTCTTGCGTACGAACCGCTTTACGATCTTCATGCCGTTACAAAGACCGGAAAGAAATCGCATTATGTAACGACAGCTGATTTTGTGACAACAGAAGATGGAACAGGTGTTGTACACACGGCTGTTATTTACGGAGAAGACGACTTCAATCTTGGACTCAAGATTGATTTGCCAATGGTGCCAATGCTCGACCAACAAGGAAACTTTAATGCGGATGGTCCAGAATTTGTTCAGGGCGAGTATTTTAAAAAAGCAGAAAAGCTCATCAAGAAAAATTTGGAAGAACGCGGACTTCTTTTTGATCGCAAACAATTCACACACAGCTATCCACATTGTCACCGATGCTCGACAGCTCTTTTTTACAATGCGATTCCCGCATGGTTCATTAACGTGCAAAAAATCAAAGCGCGTCTTCTTGAACTCAACCAAGATATCAATTGGTATCCGGATCACTTAAAGAATGGGCGATTTAAAAACGGACTTGAGACCGCACCGGATTGGAACATTTCAAGAAATCGTTACTGGGCAACGCCGCTTCCCATTTGGAAATGTGATGAAAAAACATGTGACGGAATTGCATTTGTTGGAAGTGTAGAAGAACTTAAATCTCGTGCGACGAACTTTAAAGAAGTTTACGGTGAGGAAACTGAGCTTGAAAAAATTGATTTACACAAACACAAATGTGATCTCATTACGTTTACGTGTGAGAAGTGTTCAGGAACCATGCATCGCATT
>MGFD01000016.1 GCA_001791715.1 Candidatus Uhrbacteria bacterium RIFOXYB2_FULL_45_11
TGTTGAATCTCCAATATCTGCACGGACATAAACTTCACTTGATCCACCTGCTGGAATTGTGAAAAGTCCCATTGCATCATTCCAAGAAACGATTCCGCTTGAAACAGATGCAGCATCAGAAAGACGTACAAACTTGTTAAACAAGTAAACGTTTGGAAGTGTCAAATCTGATGAAACACCTGTGCGGGTCAATTTCAAAGACTTAACGGATACGGGTGAGCTTGTTGGGTTTGTAAATGTCAAAGTTGCAAGATGCGCAACACCCTGGCTGTTGAGGAGTGTTGAGGAAATTGGTGAGTTTGCAGAAAGTGCAACAGATACATTCTGTGAAACAGTGTATGTAGCTGTTGTTACTTTTTGTGCAGCGTCTGTGAGGTTAGCCATGGCTACTGTGATGTCAGCTCCAGCTGTGAGTCCAGACTTTGTGAAGCCTGTTCCTGCAAGAACGGATCCTGCATTGTAGCCGTTCGCTGCGAATCCAGCGTCTGAAACTTTTTGATACTTTGTTCCTGCAACAAGGTATTTGCTTGTTCCATCAGACCAGAGCATTCCGTCATATCCGGATACTGCTGAAGTCAAAGAATCGCCAACTGTGTAGTCTGTGAAGAATACATCTGGAACGTCATCGATGTGAGCGTTCCAATTGTCTCCAGCGAGTCCTTTAGCTGTAGCTTCGTTCTCAACCCAGCGAACTTTTCCTGAAGTTGAAACAACGTAAACTTTTTTATCACTTGTGATTTTGATCCAACGTGCACCTGGGCGGTAAACGATGTTTCCTGCAAGAGTGATGCTTGCGAGTTCTGAGTCAGAGATTGTCTTCACTGTGGAGAAATCTTTGTACCAGCTAAAATATGTTTTTTCGTTTGGAAACGCGTAGCGTTGTCCATTTGAACCGTAGTAATAAACAGTAGAGAGAGATGTTCCCTTGATCAAATCACCAAACGATGCAGCAGAAGCTGTTGTTGGCAAAAAGGCTGAGAGACCAACAGACCAAAGAATGGTTGTAGCCGCAACAGCAACAGAGAATGCTTTCTTTACCAATGTTGTAGAATTGGTCATAATAAGTTTTCTGTCGAAATTTTCCCGTTTTACGGGAGATTAGAATTAACGATGCTATGGCGAGTCTTGCGACCCTCGACTTTTCAGCGAAGCATCAAATTGACACATTACGACCCGCAAAACTCCTTAAATGGTGTTTGGCGAGCGAGGAAATGATTCATATTTTCAATAAATCATTTCCTCGATATGTTGCGTTGTATTCGCAGGGGAGGCTCGCGAGCCTCCCCTGCGTTATTATGGATCCAACCGTACTGTTATTCTGTTACTGCATGCGCCATTTCAATTTCTTTCAAAACTTGAAATGCTCGACGGTAAATGCCGGCTTTTTGAAGAGCAGTGGCAGTTATCAATTTTTTCTGTTCTTCTGGCGTTGCAATCGAACTTGCGTGTGTAAATGCTTTTTGAAAAGCCAGGTCAAGCTCATGCGTATTTTCTGCCGTTACTGCTTGTTCATGTGCCGTGACAATGACTTCAACCGCTTGATCTTTTGTTTCGTTAATAATCGTTTTCATTTCTTTGACTTGCGTCTGAACATTCAATGGAAGCGTTGAAGCAGAGGACGTAACCGTGCTTGTGTAAACATCTGCTTTGCGTCCAACTGCTTTTGCGAGTTCCGCAACCTGAGACGGTGTTTCTGTTGTGAGATCTGATTTAATATCCGCAACATCTTGTTTTACACGATCCACAGCCATGGCAATTTGTGAAATATCAGAAGGCTTTCCAGATGCCGCAAGCGCGACCATTTCTTCCAGACGTCTGCTTGTGAACTCCATGCGGAGCTGTGCTTTTTGTGCACTAGACGTTGTAAGTGTCATCTGAACACGTTCCATTCCGAGCTTTACCGGATATAGTTGATCGCCAGGTAATGTTCCAAGAGATGCGTTTGCGATTCCGAACCATCCACCAACAAGGAGCACAACGGAAAATGCGACGGCTCCAATTGGTTTTAACATCACATGCGTAAGATCCCAGATGTAAAACTCGAGCCAATCACGCCAAGTGTGCGTCATGTCAGACGTGTCTTCTGACAAACCACATGTATTTGCAACATCAGGCCAGCTCTTTTGAAAATCAAAATCGCCACCTAATGCAGGGTGGTTTTTAAGGGACTTTAGAAGTCCTTCAAGTTCTGGGTCAAAATCGTACTTGCGCATACTGTGAAATTATTTTCCGCCAGCGACGGATCCGCCCCCCGCGGAACTTTCGATAATCGTCCGTAACTTTTTTAATGCCCTATGGAGTAAAACAGATGTTGCGTTTTCTGTTTTCTGCATCTGTTCTGCGATGTATTTAACAGTTTGACCTTCAAGATAGCGCATAATGATCACTTCTCGATCGTCGTCATCCAATTTTGCTAGCGCCTCTTTCATGAGCTCGCCATCGACAAATTCTGAAATCTTTTGGCCTGAGAATTTTGATTCAACAGGAACTTCATATTCATCTGTTGCAATAGCGACTTCCATTGGTCTATTCGCTCTCGTTCGATAAAATTCTGCAATCACGTTTCTTGCAACCGTGAACAAGAATCCTGAAAAGTGATCAATGTGTCCACGACATGCGTAATCCCACGTTCGCATACAGACTTCCGAAAAGGCATCATCTGCATCATGAGAAGACGGTAATTTTACCTTCAAAAAGCGTTTGAGCCCTGTTGCGTGGTCCGCAAGCAATAATTCAAAGGCTTTTGGGTCTTGGAACGTGCGAACACGAAAGAGTTGAAATTGTTCTTTTAAACTCTGTGACACATGAAGATGCGATTATCGATAAAATCTTACAGAAAGAAGATGATACGCTTAATTTAGCAAAAAATCAATGATTTACTCCCCTATTTGACTTTTTTGCTTTTTTTGACTACACTAGCGTTGACAATTTTGTTTATACACACCCATATATGCAGCCTATCATTCGTTTATCTGTCTCCGAGGCATCAAAGCTGTTCGGAGTGAGTCAACGAACCGTTCGTCGCGCAATTACTGCACAAGAAGTGACGTACGTTGTGGTTCAGGGACGGTATAAAATAAACTTTGAATCCCTCCTCAGATGGTCGCAGCACACAACAACCGTTCGTAATAAAAGAGATAAGCAAGGAATCGGACAATACGTTGATCAGTGGAAAGTGAAGAATAAGCTCTTCTCACCAAACCCGAGTGCTCTGCAGCACGAAGTATGAAACGCACACTTGTCCTTCTTCTCATTATCACGTTTACCTGTGGCGTCTTACTAAAGACGACCAATGCTTTTAATCAACCAAATTCATTTGTTCGCACAGCGAACTATTTTTTGTTATCGGGAACAGAGCTGGAAAAACCAGAAACCATTCAAGCGCTTGCGCAATTTAATCTGATTGTGATTCCGCTTGAAGCACAGGTCTACAACAAAGACTTCTTCAAAGCGATCCGAAGTCAGAACAAGAATATCATTATTCTTGCATATGTTCCAACCGTAAGTTGGAACGATTTATACTGGACGGATCCATTACACCAAGCACAATATCCAGACATTCAATCAGACTGGTGGTTGCGTGACGCAAACGGAAACCAAGTTTCCGTTTGGCCAAACACGCGCGCCCTCAACCTCAACTCCGGCTGGTCCACGTATCTTGCGCACTACGTAAAAAATAATGTTCTCTCTACCGGCCTTTGGGATGGAATTTTTTATGATGAAGTGCAAGATTCGATTTCTTGGGTTGGCACGACCGATGTTGATAAAAACGGACTCAACGATTCCGCCGCAACCGCTGATCAGCTCTGGGCAAAAAAATACACAGAACTGTTTGCACAAACGCGGGCACTCATTGGAAATGAAGCGATCATGATTACAAACGGAAGTTCAAACCCCGCTTTTGCTCCATACGTAAATGGTCGCATGTTTGAAACATTCCCCTCCTCAACAAACAACCTTGCAGAATGGAAAGGAGCAACACAAGATTATCTTTCCCAAGCAAAACGCGTTGGCTACCAAAATGTAGACATCATAAACGTCAACTCTGAAAACACAGGAATAAAAGACAATTATCAAAAAGTTCGATTCGGCATTACCACAACCTTGCTTGGTAATGGATATTTTGGATTTGATTTTGGAACACAAAGTCATAATCAACTTTGGACATATGATGAATTCCCGATTGCCCTTGGTGCCCCAAAAACATCTCTCATGAATGTGTTTGATTCCGCAAAAACGGTAATCGACCAAGGGGTCTGGCAACGAGACTTTGAACGCGGACGTGTTGTTGTCAACGCGACCGCAAACACCATAACCGTTCCGCTTAACGGCGATTTTGAAAAAATTCACGGCACACAAGATCCCGCAATCAATGACGGCTCTGTGATTTCAGAAATCACGCTTGCGGCAAAAGACGGAATCATCTTACTGCGTCCCATCGACAAAATTATAAACACCCCGTTTCGCAACGGAGCATTTGCCCGCATTTTTGACGCAAGCGGAAAAACAACACGCACCGGTTTTTTTGCTTACGATAATCAATTCAAAGGCGGCATTCAAATCGAACACATCGATTGGAACCATGATGGAAGATTAGACACAATCGTTGCAGATCAATCAACCGTTCGATTATATGACGCAGACGGAACCCTCTTCTCTTCATTCACTCCGTATGGCAACACGTATAAAAACGGTGTAAACATCGCAGTCGCTCCACTTGAGAAAAATGGAGAATACAAAATCGTCACCGGAACATTGCATGATAAAGCAATCGTTAAAATCTTTGATCTTACAGGCAAAATTGTTCACGAAGGATTTCATGCGTATGACAAAAACTTCCAAGGAGGCGTAAACATCGCGATCGCCGACCTCAATGGCGATGGATCAAAACAAATCATCACCGCTGCGGCAGCAAATGGCGGCGCGCACATTCGCATCTTCAACAAAGACGGAAAGCTTCTTTCTCCAGGCTTTTTTGCCTATGATAAAAAATTCCGTGGAGGCGCGTATGTTGCGGCCGGAGATGTTGATGGAGATAAAAAAGATGATATTGTCACAGGAATGGGTATCGGAGGCGTTCCGGAAATTCGCGTCTATGACAAAACAGGAAGACTCAAAAAAGCATTCCTCGCTTCTCAGACAACAAAAAAGACAGGAATAAAAATCGCCGTAACTGATCTGGATGGAAACGACATCTCTGAAATCATCGCTCTTACAACAGATGTGTTTACTCTGAGTGTGTTTAAATAAATTTGTATGACGGTCGAACCAAAAAAAATTCACACCCTTAAGGGCGAACCACTCAAAACACCACACTCCTTGTTTGGGCACATGGTGTATCTTTCGATTCATCCGGGTCGATTGATTCTTCTCCCCTTCAAGCACTGGTTTGAAAAACATTACTCCGGAAAGTATAAATTCGACCGAGCTGTTTTTTCGTTCGATCTTGCGCTGATTGGTTCTGTCATCTCCCTTTTCTTGATCGCCCTCTTTTTGATTCTTGTTCCACCCAAACAATTCCGCGATGATATTTCTTTCCACGCAACCGTTGCTCCGCACGAAGTTGTTTCCGGCGCATCCTCAACGCTTGTCATCACCTATCAAAACAACACAAACGAACCGTTACGCAATCCAAAACTCACGCTAACGTTTCCAAAGCACTTTCTCTTACAGTCCGCTTCCGCAAATGAAACAAACGTAAATACGCAAAATATTCCACTTCAAGATATTCCTGTTGATGGAACAGGAACGATTCACGTTCAGGGTGTGATGTTTGGCGATGTTCGTGGCGAACAAACCTTTGGGAGCACACTCGCGTTCACTCACGGAAAAGAAACAGATGTTCTTGATCAAAAAACGGCCTATTATACGTTTTCTCCAACACACTCCACGCTCTCACTTGATCTCACTCTTCCGGAACAGGTTATTTCCTCACAAACCATGTCAGGAGTGATCACCTATAAAAACACAGGCTCCATTGATTACAAAAAAATACAGATTAAACCAGAATGGCCTGATGGATTTACGTTTAAAGATGCATCCGCACAAATGCAAAACGGATCGTTCGTCGTATCGAACATAAAAGCAGGCTCAAGTGGCAGCATTCATTTTACGGGAAAACTCGGCACGGTGCCGGATCAGCTTTCGTTTCGTTTCCTTCCATCATTTACATTTGAGACAGATCAATACAAACAAGAAGTGCTCACAAAAAATGTATCGATCCTTCCCGCGCAAATTCAACTCACGCAATTTGTTGAAACAAACATTCTCACCCCAGGAACAGACGCAACGTTCCACATTGTTTATAAGCATGTCGGCAAAGAAGTTTTGCGTAATGTAGAGATCACCTTTACTTCACGTGACCCATTCATCGCCAAACAAACTCACCGCGTCTTAAATATCGATACAATAAACCCCGGAGACGAAAAAGATCTTGCTTTTCAAATTCCTATTCGGAATTCTGTCGCAACATCTCTTCTCACGTCCTACGAAAATATCCATGTTCGAACAAATGCCACTGCGCGCTATTCGCTCGATCGCTTACAAAACGAACAACTCACAACATCAAGCGACGAACTCAAAACTCCACTCACAACACCGCTCAACATAGAATCCTTCGCGCGTTACACGAGCCCCGGGGGCGACCAAATCGGTCGCGGACCACTCCCTCCGCGCGTTGGACAAAAAACAAGCTATTGGATTTTCTGGAATGTGGACGGAACCACAAACCCACTCCAAAATACGGTTATGGAAGGCACCCTCCCGGCAAACGTTTCTTTTTCCGGAAACACAACAGCATCGGAAGACGAAGGCGTAACCTTTGATCCCGTAACCAGGAAAATCACTTGGGATCTTGCCCAAATTCCCCCAACACTGAATCCAGAAAGCAAGGTCTACAGCGTCGCCTTTGAGGTGATTCTTATCCCAAAAACGGAGCAAATCGGCTCCCCCGCCCTTCTTCTTCAAAACACCTCTTTTCAAGGAAAAGATGCCGTAACGGGCGTCACGCAAAACGTCTCAAAACCAAATATCACAACAAGTCTCCAAAGCGACACAATGGCCAAAAATAAAGCGATCGTCCGATAAGACAAACTATCAAAAAACGCCCAAAAAAGGGCGTTTTTTACGTTCAACCATTGACAAAAACCTCATTTTCTGGTACTCTTCGGCGTTAAAACATGCTAAAAATCTGGGGATATGAAGATTGCCATGATCGGACAAAAAGGCATTCCGGCGAAAGCTGGGGGTATTGAACGCCACGTAGAGGAACTCTCTGTGGAGCTCACGCGCCGAGGACATGATGTCCTTGTGTATTGTCGTTCCTGGTACGCATGGCCCGTTCAAAATCATCGAGGGGTCACTTGTGTAAAAACCCCAACAATCGCCACAAAACACTTAGATGCGATTGTGCACACATTTACATCTATTCTTTCGGCTGTTCGAAAAAACGTGGATATTATCCACATTCATGGAGTTGGACCAGCCTTGCTCGCATGGCTTCCAAAACTCCTTCGCCCAAAAATAAAGGTGATTGTGACATTTCACTGTATCGATCGCCACCACCAGAAATGGAACTGGTTTGCGCGTTTCATGCTCTCTATCGGAGAACGCATTGCGTGTTTTGCTCCAGACGCAACCATTGCGGTTTCAAAAACACTTGAAGCGTATTGCCGCATGAACTACAGCATCAACACAAAATACATCCCAAACGGAACACAGGTTCCGATTGTTGAATCAGACAAAACACATCTTGCATCGTTTCAACTCGAACCGCAGAAATATCTCATGTTCTGTGCGCGTCTTGTGAAGCATAAAGGTGCACACGTCTTTGTTGAGGCATGGAAAAAAGCAAAAGCGCTTCGCCCAGACCTCACACACAATATGAAGATTGCGATTGTGGGAGGAAGTGCGTTTACGGATGATTATGTAAAATCGCTCACCAAACTTGCAAACAATGAGCCATCGATTGTACTCACAGGAACACAAATCGGTGAAACACTTCATACGCTCTTCTCAAACAGCTATGCGGTCGTTCACCCTTCTGAATCAGAAGGACTTCCGATTGCCGTGCTTGAAGCGATGAGCTATGGAAAGTGTGTGCTCTCTTCTGACATTCCAGAAAACATGGAATTAACAAAAGACCACGGTCTCACCTTCCATGTAGGAGATGTGCAAGACCTCACACAAAAAATCATCATGATGCTCGAAGCTCCAGAACATGTAGCCGCGGTCGGAAACGAAGCGCGCTTACACGTTGCAAAACACTACGACTGGAAAGACATCGCAGAAACAACGGAATATTTGTATGAACTTGTTTCTCTCGATCCTGCATTTGAACACGTTAAAGCGTAAAAACAATAACCCCCACCCGTAAGCGAAAGCACGGGTGGGGTTTTGATTTTGCATGACAAGTTATTTTTTTCCCGCAATCGCTTCTTCGTAATACATCAGAAGTTTTTTATGATGTTGATCGAGCGAGAATCTTGTTTCAATAAGTTCGCGCGCATTGCGGCTTAATTTCTTTTGCAAATCATCGTCATAAAAAATACGCATAAGACTTTCTGTCCAGCTACTGAGATCAAGTGGTGAAACAAGAAAACCATTCACGCCATCTTCCACAACCTCCGGAATTCCACCAACACGCGACGCAATCACCGGCTTTCCGTGCGCCATGGCCTCCAAAATAGAGAGGCCAAAAACTTCATGCACACGGGACGGTACAAGCACCACGGTTGCGTTTGCGTACAGCTCTTTCAGCTCTTCTCCCATCCGAAACCCAACGAATTCGATGTTTGGACACTTATCCCCAGCACGGTGCAACTTGGCCATTTCGGGTCCGCGCCCAACAATCTTGAATGTGATATCTGGCAAAATCTGCGCCAACTGAATGATGGTTTCGATCCCCTTTTCTTCAGAGAGTCGCCCAACAAAGAGCGCATATTTTTGATGGGTAAAATTCGCTCGCGTGCTGTTTGGATCAATCCCATACGGCAGCACACGCAACTTTTTTTCGGGAAATCCTCCGCGAATAAGTTGTTGTTGAATATATTTTGAAGGACACAAAAAGATGTCAACGTTACGCGCGTAAATGTTTAACCAACGATGATACTTGTGCGTAATGAGTTGCGCAAAACTTGCGGCGAAAGAATCTTTATGAAATTTTGAGAGCGTTCCTTTTACAATTCCAACATCTCGATTATCTGGCCCACATCCGTCTGCCCAGACATTATATTGCGGAGAAACAAGATGATGATCATGGACGGTCATGACTGTTGGAACGCGTTGATCAGACAAAGTGTGAAGAACGGATGGTGAGAGTTGCGTGTAAATATTATGAACATGACACAGATCCGGTTTCTGCTCGACGATGAGCGTTGCGAGTTTTCTGCGCGATTCGAGCGAATAGATCATGCGACCAAGTGTGTGCAATCCGCGCGTGTTTAATTTTACATTTTCCGTTTCAACCTCAGACGGAAAATATTTTTCATAGGGAGACGAAAGATTCTCTGCATATTTCATGGCAAACGGAATCACCGTGTGTCCAGTCGACGTCAGCCAATCCGAAAGCGAGAGCATATAGTTCTCTGCTCCACCACGAAGATAATAATATTTGTTGGCTTGGATGATGCGCATAGATGTAATTTGAACAATTTTGTAGCCCAGGGCTTTAGCCCTGGTCCCACTCAATACGCACCAAGGCTAAAGCCTCGGGCTACGGGAATTACGAGACGATTCCCCCAACACCACAACAAATCCACCATACAACCAGAAATAGAACGCGATTGTACGGATTTCAAATACGGTTGATGTGAATCCATTAAATGAGATTGCGATGACGCACGCGGCAAATCCAAGCGCGATCGCGCGTGTAAATGGATCTTTGGATCCGTGATACACATCCATCGCGTATCGGAATAACACAAGGAACATCCAAATAAACAAAACGAATCCGAGTGTTCCCGCTTCACCCCAAATGGAAAACCAGTTGTTGTCGATGTGTCCTTCTACGCCATACACCCCAAACGGCAATCCGAGTCTGTCATACACCTTTGTATTGCGAAGCGCTGCTGCTGCTCCCCCACCAAACTGTCCGGGTCCAACTCCAAAAATCGGAGACAACGGAATCACTGTAAGCGGCGTTTGAACATCCCAATAAATGCGTCCCAATCCGTAATATTCTCCACGCCATCGCGCCGCACTAAACGATTCATAAAAACGCTCAATGAATGTCTGCCCCGGTGCTTCTGTGATGGATCGAACCGCAAGTCCAGTTAAAGCAACGTATCCAAAAACAACGATGACAAACGAAACAAGGGCGATTGCCACGCGTCGATCGCGCTTCACCCAGAGTCCGATAAAAAGAAATCCAAGAAGAAATGCAAACCATGACGCGCGCGAAAACGTCATCATGAGCGCCAAAATTCCGAACGCAAACATCCATGGAATCCATCGTTGGATTCTTTTTTCTTGTTTCACAAACAAAAACCCTGTTGCGATAAGCAAAAAGATATACAAGAAATTTCCCAATCGATCATACCGGCCGAGCGTTGCAAAGATGCGAGATCCGGGATCCCAAAATGCGGTTACACCACTCGTAAGCGTAATGTCTCCAACAAACCTTGCGTCTGACGGAAGCAAAAATGTATCCAATCGTTCGCCAACAATCGATTGTAAAAACCCAAGACCACATTCAAATAAAACAATTCCAAATAAAATGAGCGTCAATGTTTGGATGAATTTTTTTGATGGCTTGAGATAAATAACAAGAAAAAAAACAAGCATGAAACGCACAATCTGACGCATGCCCAAAATCGCAATGGATGGTTCTACCAAATTAATAATGGCGGATCCAACAAGCGTTGACGCGAATAAAATAAACGGTAAATCAATAGGTGTCTGCGGAATTTTGACGCTTCTTACCAAAACGCGCAAAAGAATCACGAGTGCAATCACGTAAATCAACAACTCCGACGCGTATCGAATCAAAACATACGCATCTTGCGGAGTGAATTTTAAAATGAGCGATTCAAACGGCAAATACAGCGCAAGAAACCCCACAATCCAAAGCGGACGAACGATTGTAAGAAAAATCGTGGCACTCAAAAAAATAAGTGCAAGAACAATTGTTGGAGAAAAGATTGTTTGGAGAAGAATGAGGAACGCCAAAAATAAAAACAATCCACCAATATAAAGCGTGGTGTGTTCTTCTGCATGACGATAAACGGAACGAAGGTTAAGCATGAGAAAAGTAGAAAGTAGAAAGCATAAAGTAGAAAGGACGAAATAAAAAAATGTAAAAAGAAACTTTCAAATTCCCTTTCTACTTTCTACTCTCTACTTTACTCCTTTTTTTTCAATTAAAAAACCCCGAAGATAAATCTTCAGGGTTGAGAAAACTACTGGCAGACGAACTTGACCTTGGTCGGCTTTGGATTTGCCGAGTCAAGGACAATGTTATCGCTGCCAATGACGCCGCCGGCAACGCTTGTTGTGCCGAACGCCGCACATGTTCCGGTCGGCTTGCCAGCTGCGGCAAGAACCGGATCATAGTAAGTAACCGACGTGCTGTTGGGATTTGCCGAGCAC
>MGFD01000017.1 GCA_001791715.1 Candidatus Uhrbacteria bacterium RIFOXYB2_FULL_45_11
ATTTCAAGAGTTAGCGCAAAAACTATGATTCTCATCGCCCACAACATCCGATCTCTTCATAATGTCGGTGCTTTTTTCCGAACAGCCGATGCGTTTGGTGTTGAAAAAATCTATTTGACCGGCTACACCGGCTGCCCGCCACGAAAAGAAATCGCGAAGACAGCTCTCGGATCGGAACATCGAATTCCGTGGGAGTACCGTGAAGATCTCGACTTGTTGCTTTTCGAACTCAAATCAACGGGCAAAAAGATTGTCGCCCTGGAGATTTCCGATCGCGCCGTTTCTGTTGGTGCTCTCGAGGTCCCGGTTGAAAATATTGCGCTCATTGTCGGAAGCGAGGTTGAAGGCATTTCGCCACAACTTCTTGAACAGTGTGACGAGATCATCGAGATTCCCATGATCGGCATAAAAAAATCGCTCAATGTGTCTGTTGCAACGGGGATTGCCTTGTTTGCGATTATGACAAAAATCCGTTAAACTGATTCTGTATGTTATCGATTGTCATCCCGACAAAAAATGAAGAAGAGCATCTCCCTAAATTATTAGAATCGATTCGGTTACAAACCGTTCAGCCACAAGAAATCATTGTGGCGGATGCGCACTCAACAGATAAAACAAGAGAAATCGCAAAATCATTTGGCGCAAAAGTGATTGATGGCGGCATGCCATCGGTCGGAAGAAATCTGGGGGCAAAACACGTCACGACGGATTTAATTTTGTTTTTGGATGCAGATGTTGAATTGCGCGATCCAACGTTTTTAGAAAAATCCATTAAAGAATTTCAGGATCGTTGTCTTGGTCTTGCAACGTGTGACGTCTTTCCATTGTCAGACGCATACATCGATCACTTCCTTCATAAGGCATACAATAAATACGTTCGCGCCTGGGGATCTCTTTTTCCGCACGCACCCGGTTTTTGCATGCTCGTCAGAAAAGAAGGACACAACAAAATTCGTGGATTTGATGAATCGATCGTGTTTTGTGAAGATCACGATTATGCCCGTCGATTCAAACGTGTTGGCAGATTCGGCTTTTTAAAGTCCACAAAAATTCCTGTGAGTATTAGACGATTAGATCGCGATGGTCGCTTGCAGATCGCTATAAAATATTTGCTCGCAGAACTTCATCTTGCCTTTGTTGGTCCCATTCGATCGAACAAATTTAATTACACATTCGGTCACACAAAAAAGAAATCGCACAGCAAAACCAAAACGCCTTCTTTGTAATTTGGTGTTTTAATTTATTTTCATGTTCTTTCCGCTCATTATTCAACATCGCCATGTCCATTTGTCGAAACCAGATCTTCGACAATTATTTGGCGATGAAAAATCTTTAGAAATTGAATCCGAACTGGAACAAAAAGGACAATTTTTGTACAAAGAAACGGTAAATGTGGAAGGAAAAACGGGGGTCATTGAATCTGTGCGTGTTCTTGGTCCGTGTCGGAGTAAAACGCAAGTTGAACTGTCTGTGACAGATGCGTTTGCAATTGGTCTTAAAGCACCAACGCGCCAATCGGGAGATACGCTTCGCGCAGCATCTTGCAAGCTGATTGGTCCGGCAGGTTCTGTTCGGGCCGCATCTTCTGTGATTGTTCCAGCGCGTCATTTACATTGTTCAGATCGGGTCGCAAAAAAACTTCACGTGAAAAACCATCACGTGGTAACATTAAGGCATGCAGAGAAGCCAGACATTGTTTTGACACACGTGTTTGTTCGCGTTCACCCAACGTTCGCACCTGAATTACATCTTACATCCGATGAAGCCGCTCATTATTGGCTCCATTCCGGTGATTTATTTGAAGTATGTTGAAACGCTTTTCGTTCATTGCTATTTTCAGCCTGTTTATTTTTTCGGTTCCATCGTTTGTTCACGCGGTAACAGCCGATTTGAAAGTGAATGTTGCGGATATCCGTTTTTCAAAACCAACACTCATTGTGGGTGACACGATTCGCATTTACACAAAAGTTCAAAATATCGGCACAATTGATGTCGTGGGGTACGTAACGTTTTATCAAGGAAGTTCCGTCATTGCAGAGCCTCAAGTTCTGTCGGTTGTTGCGGGCAGTGACCCAGAAGAAGCGTTTGTCGATTTTATTGTTCCGGAAGGACAATTCAATATCAGGACCGTTATTAGCGGAACAAATCCACCAGATCAAAATTTGGATAACAACGTAGCAATTACCGGGATCTTTACTCCAATTCCAGATACGGATCGTGATGGGGTAAAAAATGCCTCTGATAATTGTCCAACGATCGCTAATGCAAGCCAATCTGATTTGGATAAAGATGGGCTTGGTGACGCCTGCGACGATGATATTGACGGCGATGGACTTACAAATGGCGTAGAAGCAGAACAGGGAACCAATGCCCAATCAAATGATACAGATGCAGATGGTGTTGGTGATGCAAAAGATGTGTATCCACTCGATCCAAAACGTTCTGTTTTAGAAAAACCTGTTCCTCCAAAGATTGTCGAAAAAATCTTAGAAGCAAAATCGGAAATTCAAAATGTCTTAACAGGTAAAACGCTCATCAAATCGGACGTTGGATCAGATTCGCCTGTTTCAAATACAAATCCAACCCTCTCAACGCAATCTATCCCAACAGCGTCTTCTAACACAACAGAAGTCGTTTCTATGGAGTCGTTGAACATGGGTGTTTCTCCAAATGCCGTGTTCTCTTATGAAAAAAGTTCATGGAATACGTTTGTGTTTCGTTTGGTTGCGCCTGCCCAAGATCGTTTTGTATATGAATGGAATTTCGGAGATGGAGTCCACTCAAGCAAATCGAGCGTAACGCATACGTATTCACAAGCAGGATCGTATCTTGTTACGCTCAAAACAACAGATGAAGCAGGAAACGTTTCAAAAGAATCCGCAGAAGTTCATGTATCGTTTTTCACGTTTTCAAATCCGCTTGTCATCGCATTACTTTCACTACTCGGCATTGCGCTCATTGGAATGAGTTTTGCATTTTTCAAATTGAAAACAGCAAAACATTCAAGAAAAAAAGAAACGACAAGTAAATCAGAAATTTCTCAAGACCAATCGTTAAAGCAAATTCATGTTAAAGAAGAATAGCCTGTTTCAGATGTTTAGACGCGAATCAACCTCCTTGATCGGCGCTGCCGTCTTGGTTGGTTTTTTTTCGTTTATAAGCAGAATGATTGGATTTGTTCGCGATCGAGTTCTTGCAGGGATGTTCGGAGCAGGGAATACATTAGATGTTTATTATGCGGCATTTAAAGTTCCTGATTTTCTTTTTAATCTCATCGTGATCGGCGCTTTATCTGCGAGCTTTATCCCGCTTTTTACATCGTATTATCAAAATCCATTACAACGCGCGCGAGCCTGGCAATTTACAAACACAATTTTGCACCTTATTGGATTTGGCATGATTCTTGTCACACTGATTTTGTTTGTTTTTGCAAATCAAATTGCCGTATTGATCGCCCCTGGTTTTGATCATCTCAAACAAGCACAAGTCGCCTCGTTTACGCGAGTCATGCTCTTGTCAGAAATTTTACTCGCTTTTTCCATGGTATTTGGTGGAGTTTTACAAAGTTTAAAGCGTTTCTTTCTCTATTCTCTTGCCCCAATTTTTTATAATCTCGGTATAATCATTGGAGCATTTTTCTTTTCAAAATGGTTTGGTCCGATTGGTCTTGCGATGGGAGTTGTTCTTGGTGCATTGATGCATGTCAGTATTCAGGCCGTCGGTCTCATTGGGACGGGGTATCGTTACAAATGGGAAGTGCATTTTAAAAATCGAGATGTTCAGACGGTGTTGCGTACAATGTTGCCCCGCGTATTAGGTATCGGCATGAATCAATTGTTGTTTTTGATTTTAACCATTATTGCCTCAACACTTGCCGTTGGAAGTGTGACAATCTTTCAATTCGCTTACAATATTGAATTTTTCCCGATCGGAGTATTTGCCGTTTCGTATGCCATCGCGGCTTTTCCAACACTTTCAGAGCACGTTGCCGCACATAGAATGGATAAATTTCAATCTGTTTTTGCCCTCACGATACGCCAACTCTTATTTTTCATGATTCCAGCAACCATGACGTTTTTGTTATTGCGTGCTCAAATTGTGCGTGTTGTTGTGGGGGCGGGAGCGTTTGATTGGAACGCAACCATTATCGCGGCAGATACACTCGCATTTTTTGCCCTCACATTTATTCCGCAAGCGTGTGTCTATATTCTGGCCCGAGCATTTTTTGCATTAGGCGATACTGTCACACCACTTACAGCTGGAATCGTTTCTGCATTATTGGGAATCACCTCTGCGTTTCTATTCACACAAACATTTGGCGTGATTGGTCTTGCAATGGCGTTTGGAGTTTCTGAATGTGTGAATGCGGGTTTACTTTGGGTTTTGCTCCGTCAAAAAGTTGGGTCTTTGCACGAATCAACCATTTTGCTTTCTTTGTTTAAATTAATGCCCGCCGCGCTCTTTTCAGGGGTTGCAATGTATGCAACACGTGCCTTTGTTGTAAGACACATTGAGCTTGATTCGTTTATAAATGTATTGACTCAAATTTTTGCAACGGGTGTCGTGGGCGCAATCGTGTATCTTGGTGTACTTTTATTGTTGCGTTCAGAGGAATTAACAAGCTTTCTTGCTCCACTTGCTCGGTGGCAATTAAAACAAGTAAGAACAACGGAAGTCATAAATGTGAATGATGGAACCGGAACTGTTTAACATAAATTTTCTGTTTTTTGACTTTACGACTTTCTTTTCTGTACAATCCATTTCACTATGACGATCTCTGAAATTCGAGAACAATACCTAAAGTTTTTTGCGGACCATGATCACGCTATTCTTCCGTCTGCGTCATTGGTCCCAGAAAATGATCCCACAACCTTGTTTACAGGATCTGGAATGCAACCCATGGTTTCTTATTTGCTTGGAGAACCTCATCCGCGCGGTGTTCGTATTTCCGATTCTCAAAAATGCTTTCGTTCGGGCGATATAGATGAAGTGGGCGACAATCGTCATACAACGTTTTTTGAGATGCTCGGTAACTGGTCTTTGGGTGATTATTTCAAACAAGAACAAATTTCTTGGATGTTTGAGTTTCTCACAAATCGTCTTGGATTAGATCCTCAGAATCTGTACGTAACGGTGTTTCGCGGTAACACAGAACTGAATATCCCAAAAGATGAAGAATCTGCTGCGCTGTGGCAGTCCTTATTTGCTTCAAAAAATATAGAAGCGCGTATCGGAGAAGATTCTGAAAAAAATGGCATGGGCCCTGGTGAGCGCATCTTTTATTACGGGGAAAAGAAAAACTGGTGGAGTCGCATGGGTGTTCCGTCAAATATGGCTGTTGGCGAACCGGGTGGTCCTGATACGGAAATGTTTTGGGAT
This sequence comes from Candidatus Uhrbacteria bacterium RIFOXYB2_FULL_45_11, assembly GCA_001791715.1. Taxonomy (GTDB): domain Bacteria; phylum Patescibacteriota; class Patescibacteriia; order UBA9934; family GWF2-40-263; genus XYB2-FULL-45-11. The sequence continues at coordinate 5,380 of MGFD01000017.1, forward strand.
TTTGGTGCGAATCGTCAGTTGCATGAAACGTCCGTTTGGAAAGAAGAACCATGTCACGTGAACTGCGATTGTGGTCGTTTCGTTGAAATCGGAAACAATGTGTTCATGCAATATGTAAAAAAAGAGAATGGATTTCAAGAACTTTCACAACGCAATGTCGATTTTGGTGGGGGGCTTGAGCGTATTGCCGCTGCGGTGAACGGGGATCCAGATGTATTTCGCATGGACGTATTCGCTCCAGCAATTCAAACATTGCTTGTCATGAGCGGAAAACAGTATGAAACACATACACATGCTTTTCGTGTGATTTTAGACCACTTGCGAGCTGCAACATTTTTAATCGGAGATGGAGTCAATCCGTCAAATAAAGACCAAGGGTATTTTGTTCGTCGTTTGATTCGTCGAGCCGTTCGATTTGCACATCAACTCAATATTTCAGAAAATGTGTGTGCAAAGATCGGTGCAACCTTCATCGATGTTTATGCCGATGCCTATCCAAGTCTTTCTGCCGCTCGAGAACAAGTTGTGATCGAACTAGAAAAAGAAGAGAAAAAATTTCAACAAACACTGAAACAGGGAATGAAAAAATTTGTTGAACTCTTGAATCAAGAGGGAGAAAAGAAAATTTCTGGAGTGGACGCATTTGATCTTGTTCAATCATACGGATTTCCGATTGAGCTTACTCAAGAACTTGCACAAGAAAATGGGTTTGTGATTGATATAGAAACGTTTAAGGCTGAAAAAGAAAAACATCAAGCACTCTCTCGAGCTGGTTCTGAGCAAAAATTTAAAGGTGGACTCGCGGATACGTCTGAGATGAGCGTTAAATATCACACAGCCACCCACTTACTTCATCAAGCTCTCAGACAAGTTCTTGGTGATATGGTCGTTCAAAAGGGAAGCAACATCACTCCAGAACGCCTTCGATTCGACTTTCCGTATCCAGAAAGGCTTACAGAGGATCAGCTTAAACAGGTTGAAGGATTGGTTAATGAGGCGATTTTAAAGAAATTACCAGTTCACTTTGAAATGTTGACTCTTGATGAAGCAAAAGCACGAGGGGCAATCGGACTATTTACCGATAAGTATGCGGAAGTTGGAGATAAAGTAAAAGTCTATTTTGTGGGCGATGAAGCCATGGAGGATGTCTTCTCAAAAGAGGTTTGTGGAGGGCCACACGTATCAAATACATCCGAACTCGGTAAATTCCAGATTCAAAAAGAGGAATCGATCGGTTCTGGACTCCGAAGAATAAAAGCTATTCTGTCTTAAACAGACCTTAATTTAGCCCAAAAAAGTTTTCAAAGGTTATCCACGGTTGATTTCTTGACACATTTTAGCAAATAACATAAAATACCGGCGCCTCAGAAATCTATTTTTGCTTGCGATTTACAGCAAAATCTGATAGCATTTCTAGAACCAAAGAACCTATGAGTCAGGAAACAAAAGATTTTATTGAAATGCGAGGCACGGTAGAAGAACTTCTGCCATCTGCAAATTTCAAAGTGAAACTAGAAAACGGACAAACCATTACAGGGTATTTGTCAGGGAAAATGCGTAAATTTCGTATTCGTATTTTACCTGGAGATGATGTGAAGGTTGAAATCAGTCCGTACGACCTCACTAAAGGTCGTGTCGTTTATCGTTTCTAATAAGATTCCCAAATTTCATCGACCAACATCGATGAAATTTATCGATTATGAAAGTTCGAGCATCCGCAAAAAAAATTTGTAAAGATTGCAGTGTGACACGCCGAAAAGGTCGTGTGGTTGTCATTTGTAAAAATCCTAAACATAAACAACGTCAAGGTTAATTGTCGATTGGTTTAAAACCCTTTCAACTTTTCTACTTACTACTTTCTACTTTTACTTATGGCACGTATCGCTGGAGTTAACATCCCCCTCAACAAACATATCCGCATCTCACTTACCTATATTTATGGGGTGGGTCCAACAACGGCCGCAAGCATTTTGAAGCAAGCGGACGTAAAAGGGGATATCAAAACCAAAGATTTAACAGAAGACCAAGTCAAAACAATTCGTGATCTTGTAGAAAAAGGTCGCAGATTAGAAGGAGACTTGCGTCGAGATGTTCTCTCTAGCGTTAAACGTTTGAAAGAAATCGGTGCTTACAGAGGATCACGTCACGCAAAACACTTGCCGGTGCGTGGACAAAGAACTAAAACAAATTCACGAACCATTCGAGGCAACGTGAGAAAGACCACAGGAAGTGGTCGTCGCGCTTTGACCAAGACATAATATGGCTGCTGTAATCCAAACCAAATCAAAGAAAAAGAAAGTCGTGAAATCTGTTGCACAAGGCAACGCATATGTTCAGGCTACGTATAACAACACCATCGTGACTCTCACAGATTTAAATGGCAACACGCTTGCGTGGTCTAGTGCCGGAAACTGTGGTTTCAAAGGACCAAAAAAAGCAACTCCCTATGCTGCGGGTATGATCGTTAAGGCTGCTGCAGATCGCGTAAAAGAAATTGGTCTGAAAGAAATTAATGTGTTTGTAAGAGGTGTTGGTGCAGGACGCGATTCCGCTGTTCGCGCATTAAACGCAAATGGCTTTCAAGTGCTTTCTATCAAAGATTTAACACCGCTTCCACATAATGGTTGCCGTCCACGTAAACCACGTCGCGTCTAGTTTATGGCAAAAAATCAAACTCCCATCGTTAAACTTTCTCGACGCCTCGGGATTGTGCTCGGCAAGGAAAAATATGTCCGCCGACGCCAATACCCACCAGGTGTGCATGGTCCAAAACAAGGAAACCATCGCCGTATCTCTGGATATGGAGAACAATTGCTTGAAAAACAGAAAGCAAAAGCCGTTTACGGACTTTTGGAAAAGCAATTCCGAAAATGTTTTGAGAAAGCCTCACAACACAAAGGAAATACTTCTGAATTCATGATTCAATTGTTGGAACAACGTCTTGATAACGTTATTTACCGCCTCGGATTTGCAAAAACACGCAAACAGGCGCGTCAGATCGTTGGACACGGATTTGTTCTTGTCAATAATGAACTTGTTGATATTCCTTCATACCAAGTAAAGATCGGTGATGAAATTTCTGTCAAAGAAAACAAAAAAGCAAAAGGCATTGTAAAAGCAATTGCTGAATTGAAAAAAGAAAACCAAGTACCAAAATGGTTGAATGCAGATGCGGCTGCTCTGAAAGGAAAAGTCACTGGCGAGCCAACCATGGATGATGTGGAAAAAATGTTTGATCCACGTTTGATCGTCGAATTCTACTCTCGATAAATCACTAAGGAGGTACGTCGTATGGAGAACATTCTTCTTCCATCAAAAATTTCGTTCGAAAAAGGTGAACGACCAAACGAAGGTGTTTTGGTTGTTGAGCCATGTTTTTACGGATATGGAACAACACTTGGAAACGCTTTGCGTCGCGTGTTGCTTTCATCTTTGCCTGGAGCTGCAGTAACAGCTGTAAAAATGAAAGGGGTCACTCACGAATTTCAAGCAATTGAAAACGTGAAAGAAGATGCGCTTGAGGTTATCTTAAACCTCAAGACACTTCGCCTCAAAGTATTTTCAGATGAGCCTGTTGTACTCAAATTGAGTGTCAGTGGTTTGAAAACAATCACTGCAGGTGACATTACTCCAAATGCGGATGTTGAAATCATGAATCCAGATCTCGTGATTGCACATCTTACAGACGCAAAGGCGTCCTTTGAAATGGAACTCACAGTACGTAAAGGACGTGGGTATTCCACAACAGAAGAACGCGCTGGTGAAATTCATGATCTTGGAACAATTGCCATTGATGCACTTTTTTCTCCGGTCAGAAATGTTGGTTACCAAGTTGTTAATACACGTGTGGGCGATATCACAAACTTTGATAAGCTCATCATGAATATTGAAACGGATGGAACCATCACACCAGAAGCAGCTGTAGAACAATCTGCAAAGACACTTATCGATTATTTCTCAATCCTTCTCAACACACCAACGGAAGTTGCATCTGATTCAGATGCTTCATAATTCCGGTTCACGCATATGCGCCATCGCAACGCCGTCAAAACTCTCGGAAGACGAACTTCCACTCGAAACGCCATGCTCACAAGCCTCGCGTCGAGTATTATTTTGCATGAAAAAGTCAAGACAACCGAGACAAAGGCGAAGGTTGTTCGCGCGCTCGTAGAACGTTCCATTACAGATGGAAAGAAATCTACCTTAGCAACACGCAGAAATTTAATGAAGCGTTTTGCTTCTGAAAATCCTGTAAATAAAATTTTAGATGTTCTCGCTCCACGTTATATGGAACGCAATGGTGGATACACACGTATCATCAAAATGGGAACACGCAAAGGAGACGGCGCTCCTGTCGTACAAATTGAACTTGTCTAATATGAAGAAAGAACTTGATCGCAATATTCACACCATCGATGCGGATGGAAAAAGTCCAGGACGTCTTGCAACACAAGTCGTAGGATTTTTAATGGGAAAAGGAAAAGCAACGTTTGTTTCAAACGTTGATGGTGGTGACCACGTTCAAGTGATCAACGCTTCAAAGATGAATATCATCGGAAAGCGCCTGGAACAAAAGGAATACTATCGTCACACGGCGTACGCAAGCGGATTGCGCACAACAAGCATGAAAAAAGTGTGGGCGGATAATCCAGGTGACGTCTTGGTTCGCGCGGTATCACGCATGTTGCCAAAGAATTCACATCGCAACGAACGCTTGAAGCGCCTCGTCGTCAAGAACTAATATGACAGAACAAGCAACAAAATTTACAGGAGCTGTTGGACGACGCAAATGCGCCGTTGCGCAAGTTCGCCTTCATCATGGTGGATCTGGAAAGATCATCATTAATGACCGTGAGCTCGAAAAATACCTCCCAACAACCATCCAACACCAAACCGTGAAGTCTCCTCTCGTTTTAACGGGAACAGAAAACATGTTTGATGTTCAAATCGTGGTAAAGGGTGGGGGACAAGCAGGACAAGCGGACAGTATCCGCCTTGGAATTGCTCGTGCGCTCGTTGATTTCAACCCTGAATACAAAACTGTTTTGAAAAAACAAGGAATGATGACACGCGATGCTCGTATCCGTGAACGTAAAAAATTCGGAAAAAAGTCTGCGCGTCGATCACCACAATGGTCAAAGCGTTAGAAAAAATACCTGCCGTACGGCAGGTATTTTTGTTTTACATGAAGTGTATTTTTTGCTACTATACCCAAACATGTCACAGAATCTTGCAAAAAATACAGCGTTCATGACCATGGCTTCCGTTGGACAAAAGCTTGTTGCGTTTGTCTATTTTTTGTTTCTGGCGCGTGTCATGATGCCAGAAAAAACGGGGACTTTTTTTCTGGCTACTTCCATTATTACCATGTTCTCCGTGTTTTCGGATCTTGGTGTGACATCTGTTTTGATCAGAGAAATTTCTAAACGTCCGGAAGCGCGAGAGCAAATTGTACGTCGAGCGATTGGTTTAAAACTGTTTCTTACACTTGCAACCGTTATTATTATTTTGATTGCAACACCGTTTTTTCAGTATGGACCTGAATTAACAGGTCTTATTCTGATGACAAGTCTTGTCATGATTACAGATGCGCTTGCATTGATTTGTTATGGGATTTTACGCGCAGCTCAACAATTACGTTATGAAGCATTTGGAATGTTTATCGGTCAATGTGTAACAGTATTCGTTGGTGGTATTTCGCTTGTTCTTTATCCAGACGTTCGATTTTTGATTCTCGCGCTTATTTGTGGAAGTTTTATAACATTCCTCATCTCGTTTTCACAAGTCATTCGT
>MGFD01000018.1:0-4563 GCA_001791715.1 Candidatus Uhrbacteria bacterium RIFOXYB2_FULL_45_11
TTGGAAATATTCTCCGAGTTCGCGTGTGAGGTTCGACTGTCCCAAGAAACAATGTCGCCTGCGCGAAGTGGAATGGGTTGTGTGTTGTCGATAAGTGTCTGTGCAAGAGGATCTGTTGTAAGGAGTTCAACAAATTCTCCGCGCTCAGGAGCAAATCGACCGTATTGATCAAAGACAGATCTCGATCCTGGCACACCAACAAAGACGCCGCGCTCTACAGGACAATCAACGAGAGCAAGAACGCCTTGAACCGTTTTAAAGTTTGGATGAATGAGTGGATTCTGGTCGATGTGGAGCGGAAGTCCATACGACTCTTCGTGCCCAGGAAGTTTTACGCCGAGCCGGTCAAAGCTCGTCCACAATTCAACGGTCCCCCAAAGCATGACGTGGTGAATATACAAACGAATGGATTGACGAATATCCGCAAGCGCTTTGTCGTGGTAGACCTCCAGAAATCCGCGTGAGAGAAACGAAACACCATTTTGATCAACGGGTGCGTCTTTCCATGTTGATGCGTCACCAAGATCACACATGCCGTCGCTGATCGATTGCGTAATCTCGTGCATACGTTCGATCACATAGAGACACGTCTCCCGAGAGACAACCTGTTTTCCAACAACGATCCCAAATTGGGACCACACATTCCAAAACCCTTCTTCATCTTCAAACGGATCAAACGCAACGGCAAATCCATCTGTGCCGATCGGATAGCTGCCGATCAAACTATTCTTCTGTTTGTACGATTCGTATCGCGCACGAATATCTGAGTTCGACGTATTTGTTTTGAGTCGAGAAAGAAGCTCCCGCAAGGTATCACGAAACAGATCTCGATCTGTGAGATCGGTTTGTTCAAGGCGAATAACAAGCTCTTTGATGGATGGATCGAGAAGCATAAGGATATTCTAACAGAACGACTATATCGTGTTCTGCCACAAAAAAACAGGCGCATGAAGTTACGCCTGTGAGAATCTACATCGTTCCGACCATGATCACACGTGTATCCGGACACTCCTGCTTCACCCCGTCGATAAGCTTCGTCGAGTACGCTTCTTGTGTCGCGATGATCGTGAAGCCGAGACGGTCGATGTAAAGGTGTTGCGTAATCGGCTGAGAAACAGACGTGCGAACCACGCCCGTGCGGTAGCCTTGCGCGCACGCCGCCTCACGACGATCTTGCACGAGCAGCTTTGCGATCCCGTGATTACGATACAGTGGATCTACAAAAAGTTCCGAAAAGTAGAAGCCCTCCCGGAACGATTCCGGAATAATCGACACGATGTCTGCTTTGCGCGAAACAGAGAACCCAACCGCGCCGCCAACAATCTTCCCCTCGTGTTCACACACAAGAAAGACAGCATCCGCAAACGAAAGGAACTCGCTGAACTCCTGCGCAAGCTCTTCGGGATCAAAGACCTCGAACCACGGAGCTTCCGCGAAGCACTGCTGATACAGATCAATCGTTTGATCCATATCTTTCATTTGAAACCGACGAATCTTCATGACATGCTCCTTTGCATAAACAAAAACACCCTTCAACCAGGAAGGGTGTCTCACTCCGAAAAATGGAATGCTAAGACCGCACCTTCTTGGCTGAAGGGTGTGTATGTGAAATACGTGTGATCATTTTTTTATATCCGTTCATACCAGAGAATACCCATTTAGAAATACGGGCGACTGTTGTGGAACTAAGGCCCGTTTGTTGTTGAATTTGTGTATATGGAATGTTTTGTGCGAGCATTTGCGCAGCTTTCCAGCGCATACTCAACTCAAGAATCTCTTTTTCTGTAAGCAAATCCCGAAAGAATGCCTTGGCGTCTTTCTGGGTTTGAAGCAAACGAATCGTTCGCAACAAGTCTTCGATTTCAGGTGTATTCAGATTCATACAATGAGCATACTTCAGGACAGTACTTTAGTCAAGTAAAGTACTTATCCACAAAAAAAATCCGCGTAAACGGATCTAGAGAATCTTTCGCGCACATTCGAGGTACGCCTCGGCCTGTTCAATGTCCGTGCCTACAGAGATGAGCAAACACTTTGGAGCATCAAGATGAAACAGTCGCGGATTTGCGACAATCACCCCAACACCCGTCTCCTTGTTGAACGCGAGTTTGTTTGGATGTTGTTCAAGCATGCGTACAGCATCTTTCCATGTGAGTGCACGTTTTGGATACGCGTTCTTCATGGCCGCTGTGACGTTTTTGTGTCCGCGTTGTTCAATCTGCCAACGTACACTTTCAAGATACGTTGCGGCGGTTGTGCGCGCGTTGCACTCAAGGAGTGAGAACGCGTTTTTGTTCAAGATGAAATCGAATCCTATTGGGCCAATGAACCCGCGAGCGGCAACCCACTTCACAAATGTTTCTGTGGTTGCCCAGATCTTTTCCACAACGCGCATGCGCCAGGCGAGCGGCCATTCATCCGGAAGACACGCGACCCCCGTTGGAGCAATGACATTTCCTTGATGTGTTCCCGCTTGCGTATATTGGAGACTAAAGAACCTTGGCTCACATCCTTTCGGACTCACATGCCACTGAACAGAACCCTCAATGCCAAACACCCCTTCTTCCACAATGATCGGGCGATGTCCCGTGCAATATTCATGCACGTAAGCAAATATTTGTTCCTCGGTTGTTTGTGCATCAATGAGCAATTGCCCGACACCGCTTTCCAAATCTGGACGCTTCACCACAATCAATCTTGGAAACTGATCACGGAATTCATTGATGCGCACAAGCGTTTCGTGTGCATCAAGCGTAAACACATGTTTTGGAAACACATCATCAAGACCAAGCGTGTGTGCGAGGCGACGAATGGATTCTTTGTCGTCGAGCGTGCGCATGACGGACGTTGCCGGTGTGCGCAAACGTGACGGATCAATGTTCAGCGCTCCCACAAATCGATCCCATTGATCCGATGCAGAAAACGCTTCAAGCGTGGTTGGAACTCCGTTCGACAATTCGCGACACAGACGTTCGCATTCAACAGGATCATTCAAAATCCCTTCGAACAACGAATCACCTTTCACGAATCGAATTTCATTTGCCCCAATGCCAAGCACATGCAGATATCCGTACAGATGTTCTTCTGCAACATCTGTATGCGATCCACCATCCAAGAAACACGTTCCCGGAAGCAAGGCGGAACGATCCGGATACATTCCGATCCCGGGAATATCCCCGAGCGAAAAGCCGTCTGCGTTCGGTCTCGCGTAAAAAGTAAAATCGTGAATACGAATACGATGTGCCATTTCTGAAACCGGATCCATGCATGCCTCCTGAGCAAGTGCTCGCGCAAAATACCTGTATAAAAGCAAAATGTCAAGGAATCAAGATCGAACTCTTTGCATCAAACAATGATCGACTCATTCGATCAAAGACAGAAGATGGTTTTGAGAGAAAAAACGTTTGCTGTCCACTTCCCTGCACATCAAACTGTGAAACGACAACGTCTGCAACCGCGTGCGCAGGATCAAATAACTTGATCGAATACTCGTGTGCAAAAAACAATTCTTCAAAGAGAGATTGGACGAAGGGATATTGTGTACACCCGAGGACAAATGTTTTTGCGTTTATGGCGATCGCCTTTTCAACCGCAGGCAAAATGATTTTTCGAAGGTCCATTCTTGAAGCATCTCGTTCGATCGCAGAAGCAAGTTCTGGAATCGCGCATGACTCAATCTTTATTCCCTGCGCCCTAAATGCATTCGCATACATTCCTGATCGAACCGTCGCCTCCGTTGCAACAAGAAAAATGGAATCACTCGGCCGATCACCGAGTGCATGAACCGTTGGCTCAGACATTTCAATCATCGGAATACCAATTTCCGATCGCAATCCGGACGCGAGCATGGAGACACTATTACATGCCGCAACAATTTCCGTCGCTCCGTGATCGATCAAAAACTGAATGGCGTGTTTTGTGATTTGCAAAAGTTCTTCCTCAGACTTTTCACCAAACGGCATATTTGCAAGATCTCCAAAGTACACAAAATCTGCGAGCGGTGCACGCGCACGAATTGCCCTTGCAACGGTAAGGCCACCCTGACCCGAATCAAAAATTCCTATCATATCGTTGTGTCATCCTGAGCGACCGATTTAAAATAAGCGAAGGATCTCTTACGCAGTATACACTCACAAACAGAGATTCTTCACTTCGTTCAGAATGACACAAAAATTACCAAATAAAAAAGACCTCCTGTGTACAGAAGGTCAGGTAGGACTATTTGCGGCGCGAAGGCACGTGTGCAAATGCAGTACGTACACGAACGATGGGTGCGCGAACGGAACGTTCCGTCCCGAGACGGAATTTGCGTTCACGATACGGAAGCGTTGGCGTGTTCGCACGTGCGAGGTCAAAGACCCCCTTCGTGCCGATCCGATCGCGCACAGCAAACCGTGCTTGCACAAGCGTGATACGCCCCTCCATGACGGATGCCACAATGTGTTCGGGCATGTGATCGAGTTCATCGGCGAAGGCGCTTGCGTCTTCATGTGGCACGGCAATGTCCGTGTGCTTGCGCAACAACGGATCGTGTCGTTTGGTATGCAGCAGATCAAGTTTCGC
>MGFD01000018.1:4647-5897 GCA_001791715.1 Candidatus Uhrbacteria bacterium RIFOXYB2_FULL_45_11
TTTTGCTTTGCGACTCAAGGAATCGCAAGTACTTAGGAACTCATGTCGGGCACTCATGAACATGGAGCCTCCGGATGGAAAAAACGTCGAATGACGCGAAAACGAATATATCTCACCAACCCCCCGTTTGTCAATCAATAAATCACGTTACTTGTGAGCAATATAATAAAAAAGACCCGTGCGTTGGGTCTTACGTTTCTGTCACTATTTTTCCGTTCACATGCCAGCCGAGCTGGTCTTCTTTCCATGCACGAAGTTCATCACGCAAACGCGTTTGACTCCAATCGATTCCGTAAATTTCCTTTGGCCACAAAAACGGAAGAGAGAAATCGCACGCTTGTTTCAATTTATACAATTCATGATTTGCGTCCGTGAGCGATCGCTTGGACGTGAAGTAATCATGAACGGTAATGAATTGAAATTCAAATTTACGTTCGCGCCACATCACAAGCATTTTCGCAACGCGATATAACGCCGACGACCTTGGGTTTGTTGGATCAACGGGAGTGTCTGAACTTGTCATTGCCAATTTTTCAAGTTCTTCTGCTCCGTCTCGCAAAAGTGTTTCAAGAAGCAAAAGAGCAAACGACTCCAAGTCCGCGATGGTTGGAACAACGAAGATGAGTCCGCAGCGATCATTAACAGTGTACGTTTCTGTCACTTCGCCTTCAAACATTTTTCTGCCGATCTTGAGCCACATAGAGAACGCTCCTTTGATACGCTCATCCATGAAAGCAAGACCACCACCTTTGATCTGTCGACAATCAAGTGGATACACACAATGAATCTGTCCGTGACGCGTCAAAGGCTTTCCAATCGAAACATCTTTATCTGTCACAATGAATCGCTCTTTTGGACGATGATAGGCATGCACGCAAATGCGTTCATACTCATCGTGGAAAAATGTCTCCCACAAATAATCGAGAAGAGATTCAAGATCGCGTCCAACGGATTCAAGCGGATCTATGTATTCGATCCGTGCAATCGCCATCGCCTGATCAAACAGACTGAGCGCTTCAAACCAACGTCGCGGATCTGGAACGCCGCCTTCACGATGTTTTTCCGCAAGCTCGAGCAGTCGATCCAAGTGCGGAGTACTCGCGATCGCAGAATCCAAACCAACTTGGTTTGAAAACACACCCGCATAGTCCTTCAACAATTCACGACGCCCTTGTCGCACAACCTGAAGCGACTGCGTAAACAATGTCTGGTCACGCGACGGAGCGCGTCGTAAAAAATCTCTACGCTTC
>MGFD01000018.1:6003-10629 GCA_001791715.1 Candidatus Uhrbacteria bacterium RIFOXYB2_FULL_45_11
TTCCGATTTTGTCAATGAAAAAAGGATGCCTATGTGAAGTGATCACACAAACATCCTTTGAGTTGAAGTCAGCTCGCGGCCACTACGGGCACGTGCTTTTCGGGAGCAACACCGAGCTCGCGACAAACGCGAAGTTCGATGAGGTCGATCTCTGTTTGCGTCACAGTGCCGACAACTTGTGCCAACGCCGTATCAAGAGCGAAACGAGCTTCCGCAAGATGCCTTGACCTTGCACCATCCACCTTGGAGGCAATAATCAACATCTTTGCACGAATCAGAGCTTCGATGAGCGGAATCTGCTTACTCTTGAGCATGTCACGCTCACTGAGCACGGCCGGATACTCCGCAAGCCGACGCTCGTTTTCCACTTTCTGCTCAGCCGCCCTTTTCTCCATTCCATACTGATACTCTTCCATGGTGCGGTTATTTTGTGCCTTACAATTACGCTGATCACTGAGTGTCTTCAGCAGATAAATACCAAGCGCGATCACGGCAAGTACCAATGCCACATTCCAGAACTTGACCGCGAGTGCGAATGCACACACCGTCACAATTGGAATGAAGTAGCACTCCGCACTCTTCATCACATCGGAAAAGTAATCCCGAGTGAGAAGAAAAACGTTGTACCACTCTTTTGCGGAATGGACATCTGTTCTCCCAAACCATTCCAGGTTTCGGTTTGGAATGAAGAAAACTGCCCACAACCCGATGAAGATGGCATCGAGAGCTGCCACAATCTTTCCACTGTCAGCCCACGGTACATTCAATACATCGAGCGAGAAAATAGCGACAACAACGGTTAGACCGATCGTTGTAACCATCTTGGTGAAGTTTGAAATGGACCATTTTTGTTTCTGACAAGAATCACGGACAGACAAAATCTCCTTATGCGTAAACACAAAGTACCAAATTTTCATGAAGAACATGGAACACCAGGCCAACACGCGGCCCAACAAATGTTTCTCCACAGGAACCCCTTCAATCCAGACTTGCTGGATAAGAAGTGTTCATCCGGCAAACCCTAGGTCAATCGCACGGCCAAACCGCCGAATACCCAACGTTTCCTTTTGAACATGATGCAGTCGAATATCGACCAATTCAAAGCAACACGCTTTGTTTTGTTGCATCATATCGATTTTACTCGACCATACAACGTAACAGGAAAAAGACGGTTTGTCAACCGTTCATACAAAAAAACAGCCATTTCTGACTGTTTTTTTCTTTGGATTAACCAAAAATGTATTGATCTGTAATTTTTGCGTAGGAGAACAATTCTTCTTCTTTGAAGAATCGAACGACTTCTGCTGCAGCGTTCTCAACAGAGTCAGACGCATGCACCAAGTTTGAAGAAACGTTCATAGAGAAGTCTGCGCGAACGGTTCCTGCATCTGCTTGCAATGGGTTTGTTGAACCAATCATCTTGCGAACTTCTGCGATGGCTTCCATTCCTTCGAGCACGATTCCTACAACTGGTGTGTGCTTCATGAATGTTTTCAAATCTGCAAAAAAAGATTTTTCTGCCAAATGTGCGTAGTGCACATTTAATTGTTCATCAGAAAGTTGAAACAACTTGAGTCCGATGATCTTAAGTCCTTTGCGTTCAAAGCGTGTAAGAATTTCTCCGAGCAAATCACGTTGAAGTGCATCTGGTTTAAGAAGAACGAGGGTGCGTTGTACGTCTGCCATAGGGAAAGGGGTCAAAGGTCGGAAAAGTCGGAAAGGTCGGAAAAGTTTTTGGGAACCTTTCAAACATTTCAGACATTTCAAACCTTTACGACTTTAGTGAATGAATTTGACGCAAAGATATCATGACTTCCAAAAAGTAGCAACGGATGCAATCATAAGAAAAATCGCCACAAGAACCGCGAGTATTTGTGCAGACGGAACCGAAACAGAGGCAAACGGAATGGAAGCAAAAATGGAAATAATCGAGAGAATATACTGCGAACCCCACACAGCGGGCAGTGCCACAATTTGTCCGATCGAAATCGAAAGCCAAGCAATCGGCAAAATGGCAATCGTGTAAAACATGAGGAATGGAACGAGCGGTAACACAAAGACATTCGCAAACGGCGCAACAAGCGAAACAGAACCAAACTGCCAGAGGATAATGGGGAGTGTGAGAATGATCGCGGACAAAGATCCTGCGAGAGCATCACGAATGCCAAGATGTTCCGGAACAAACAAAAGACGTTCTTCTATTTTTGGTGCTACAAACACAATCGCCGCAAACGCCACAAATGAAAGTTGGAACCCGACATCATCAAGTAAGAGGCGAGGATTAAAAAGCAACATGATCGATGCCGTACACAACAACACATTCACCATGTGCGCGCGCCTGCCAATCACAGACCCAAACAAAATCATTCCGCCAAAAATCGCCGCGCGGATCACCGCCGCACTCATTCCCGCAATCACAACATACGCAACCAACAACAACACCGTCACGATCGCACCGCGTGCTTTTCCAAGAAACAAAATCACCCATCCAAAAAAGACAAACGTAAAAAGAGAAACATTGAACCCAGACGCGGCAAGAATATGGGTCATACCGGTTTTCGCAAAATCTGTCTGTACCTCTTTTTCTAGCCCTGTGCTTCCCCCAAAAATAAGCCCAAACAAAAACGATGCGTGTGGATCCGGAAACACATGCTTCATGGTTAAAATCACTTGATGTTTGAATAAAAGAACCGATCCGATCCATGAAATGGTTTTTGATGGAGTGCGATCAAGATCATGAGGAAATCGACAGAGAGCAAGTGTTCCCTTTGCGTGCAAATAGCGATCATAGGCAAATCCGCTGAATGGACGCGGAATTTGCATGGAACAGGCAAAGACCAAATGATCTCCGTACGCAATCGGTTGATCAAGCGGAATCGACACAAGAACATTTCCAAAAACGGGTTTATCTGCAACCCGCACATGACGAATCGTGACCTGTTGTGATTTGCTGATGGTGGGTTCACCAGCGACGTCGCCTTCAATACGAATCATCGAACCGGCAAAATCACGGACGGTCGGAATATTTTTTGGAATTTCACTTTGTTGATAACGAAAGAGTCCGAAGACAAAAAGAGTGATCGCAAAAAACAACATGCGATGTGTTCGATTCGACGAAAACATGAATAAGACAATCGTCAAACAAAGCAGACTCGCAAAGACCCCCGTTTGAATTTCAATCGCGCATGGTCCGAAAAGAATTCCAAAACAAAACATCGCCGCACACAACAAAAATGTTTTAGACGGCGATGCAATGATCTTTTTAAATTCCAACGCCAACATACGTGAATCCGAATTTTTCAAGATGTGCATCCCTCAAACAATTGCGACCATCAAACACGATCGGATCCAACATGCGCGTCTTTAATGTTGAAAATGAAACATCACGAAACTCTGGCCATTCTGTAAGCACAACAAGCGCTTCCGCCCCTTCTGCCGCATCAATGGCTGTGGGGGCATACTGAATACCGTCCGGCAAAACACGTTTTGCCGCTTCAATCGCCTCTGGATCAAACGCAAGAACCTCCGCACCAAGCGCATACAATCTTCGGACAAGATCAATCGCCGCAGACTCACGCACATCATCTGTTTTTGGTTTAAACGCGAGTCCCCAAACCGCGATGCGTCGTCCTTTCAAATCCCCAAGAACATCCTGAATTTTTTTCAGAAATAAATCACGCTGATGATTATTCACCTCGATCACCGCAGACAGCAATTTAAAATCGTATCCATGTGCTCCCGCAATTTGTCGGAGGGCGGAAACATCTTTTGGAAAACAGGATCCGCCGTATCCAATGCCCGCATTCAAAAAAGACGGACCAATACGTGAATCTAGACCGATGGCGTATGCGACATCAATCACATTCGCTCCGGTACGCTCCGCAATATTTGCAATCTCATTGATAAACGTAATCTTTGTTGCAAGCATCGCGTTTGCCGCATACTTTGTGAGCTCTGCGGTTTCAATGGTGGTCTTCACCCAGGTTGTTTGAATGCCGCGATGAAGTTCTTCAATCATCCGATAGGCAATCTCATCATCCGCACCAACAACAATACGCTCCGGCGCCATAAAATCTGCAAGAGCACTTCCTTCACGCAAAAATTCTGGGAGCGATGCGATCTGAATCAGACTCGTAAGATCAGATCGACCATTCGTGGTCATCGCCTCGCGTACAACTTCAAGCACACGACGATTTGTTCCAACCGGAACCGTACTTTTCACCACAAGAAGCACTTCATGATCCAGATGTCTGCCAACATCACGCGCCGCATGTAACAAATACGATAAATTTGCTTCTCCTGTGGATGTAGAAGGAGTGCCGACCGCAAACAACACAAGTTCCGCCTCTGATAAAACAGACGCGAGGTCTGTGGTAAAAATAATCGATCCGGCTTCTTGCGCAGCACGAAGAACATCCGATAAACCCGCTTCAAAAAACGGAATCTGTCCCAGATCCAATTGCGCAATTTTTTCTGCATTCACATCAACACACGCAACACGATGACCGAGTTGTGTATATCCAAGCGCGGACGTCAGGCCAACATATCCTGTACCAATGATGACGATGTTCATACCCTATTCCTTCACCACAATATTAAAAATCTTTCCGGGCACGTACACAATTT
>MGFD01000019.1 GCA_001791715.1 Candidatus Uhrbacteria bacterium RIFOXYB2_FULL_45_11
CGCAGTCCACACGCTTCATGGAGTACCAAGCTCACGAAATCACCGACGCGTTCATCGAAGAGTTCCGTCGCGTTCGCGATGGAGAGACTCCGCCAAAGACGCACAACCACCGCTAACACCTTTCGAGAATCTCGGGGTGTTTTTTCATACAACAAAACAGAGCTCGCGCTCTGTTTTGTTTCTTTGGCCTCTCTCGCCTCTCAAGCATCTCCAGCCTTTCCCTAAACCCCAACACGGAAATGACACGTATCTCCATCCTGAATCACATAATCCTTTCCTTCCACGCGCAACTTTCCTTTATCGCGTGCGCCAGATTCACCAAGTTCAACAAAATCTTGCCAAGGAATAATTTCTGCGCGGATAAATGCTTTTTCGAAATCTGTGTGAATAACTCCCGCCGCTTGTGGAGCCTTGGTTCCCTTCTTCACCGTCCATGCGCGGCATTCTTTTGGTCCAACAGTCATGAACGTAATGAGTTCGAGAAGTTGATAACACTTTTGAATCAAGCGATCGAGCCCGGAAAGTTTGAGTCCGAGTGCCTCGAGGAATTCTTTTTGTTCTTCCGGAGGCATTTCCATAATCTCCGATTCGACTTTGATGGAAAGTGGAAGCGCGAGACGATCTGGTCCGAGCGGAGACTTCCAATTCACATCGGACGCCGCAGACTCATCCACGTTCACCACATACAAAATCGGTTTGCGTGTGAGCATCGGAAAATCTTTCAATGTTTTGTCTTCGTCTTCTGTAAGCTCTACACTGTTTGCCATCTTTCCCTGTTCCAACACTTCAAAAATCTTTTTCAGTGCGGATTCTTCATATTCCATTTCCTTTGTTTTCCCCGCTTTCATTTTTCCTTGCACAAGGGCGAGACGTTTTTCAACAGAACTGATATCCGCCATCGCAAGTTCAATTTCGATGAGCTCCACATCGCGAAGAGGATCGATTGTTCCCTCAACGTGATGAACATTTGTATCCTCAAAATTTCTGACCACATGAATAATCATGTCCACTTCACGAATGTTCGATAAAAATTTGTTTCCAAGTCCCTCTCCTTTATGAGCACCTTTCACAAGTCCAGCAATATCCACGAATTCAATCGCGGTCGGAAGGATCTTCTCAGACGTTGCTTTTGTCGCGAGCAATTTCAAACGTTCGTCTGGAACCTCAACAATTCCAACGTTTGGTTCGATGGTACAAAAAGGAAAGTTTGCACAATCCACTTGTTTTTTGGTGAGTGTTTTGAAGAGAGTCGACTTCCCTACGTTTGGGAGTCCAACGATTCCAACTTGAAGCATAGTATTTTGTGTCATCTCGACCCCGCCGCGGCGGGGCGAGAGATCTCGGATTTATAAACGTATCGCGGAGAGTATAGCGACGAATTGAGTTTATGTCGAGAGTCTTTCCTTGACGTTTTCCTCAAAAAAACCTATTCTTTTGTGTTCCCATGTTCCTTTTCCCCACAACCAGGAGGCACGTCATGAGGCATTTAAATTCGAAATCTCCGAAAGTTCGCGATGCGGAACAGATTTTGGAACGCTGTATTGGGACGCATGGCGTTTGGGCAGATCCAACACGCTACCGACACCAATGTTGGACGCGCGATTTTGCTCTGGCAATTTTGCCGCTTCTCATTGAGTGCAGGGAATTTGCGATCGCTCGCACACATCTACAAGAGCTGACAAAACGCGTTCGCAAAAACGGACAAGTTCCGATTCTCTTTCTCGACAAAACCCTTCCGTTTCTGACGGACAAAGTTACAAAGAGCATTCGCGACCGCAAGATTTCGTTCATGCTTCGCCGGTACGTCACAGGCAACCTTTGGAATCTCACGCCGGGAACACGTGATTCCGAAATCTGTTATTTGATTGCGATGCATGAATATGCCATTCATGCGCACGATCAATCGCTCATTACAGACAATGTGGAAGTTCTGCATCGCGTGATGCACTACATCGAACACAATCTCATAACAGATGGACTTCTCACAGGTTGTGACTGGCGCGACACCATGCACCGAGAACTCGGTAAAAGCGCTCTGCTCACCAACAACTCGTTGCTGTATCACGCGTACATGCTCATGCATCAAACGCAAAAGGCGCATTGGCTCCTGCAACGCATCAATCAAAAGTTCTGGAACGGAACGTCATTCCAGGACGCACCAAACCGTTCGCGGTTTGATCCGCTCGGTGGCGCGCTCGCCGTGCTTCACGGCGCGATTCCTCACGATCGTTACGCAAGTTTGATCCAAAGTTTTCGTTCGGTCGATTCGCCCCACGGCGTCACGATCAAATGCAAACACAACCCATTCGGCCCGGAAGAACAAGAAGTCATCGACCGCACGGACGGCGTCGTTGTCTGGCCGTTCATTGTCGGATTCAGCGTTCTTGCCCTCATCAAGATGGGCGACTTCAAATTCGCACAAGAACAATTCGACAAACTCACTGCCCTTAAGGGATTTCGTGAATGGTACGATCCAGCAAACGGAAAAGGGTTCGGCGCGAACGAACAACTCTGGAGCGCCACCCTTTACTTACGCGCCGCAAACGCGATTGAACGCGAACGTCTCAAATCCCTCAACTGATCTGAATCCAATTCAGGTCTTTTTTTATGCTTAATTCTTGACAAAATGCCAATTTTCGCGTATGCTCTCTCCACGTTCTTTTCCGCAAAAAGACATTCGCAACGGAGGAAACATGGGTGGAAAAATTTGCGTCGGCATTCGTCATACACTGAATGGGGCGCCCGAAGAGGTCTTTCTCTTTTGGCACACCAATCCCTTATCGCCCCTGCTCATGACGCGCGATTTTCTTTTGCAAGGCGAGACGTTACGCACGTTCATCAAACAAGCAAAGCCCGAAAATCACTGGGATGACGGTCAACGCATCGATAAACCAAAATTGCCGAATGATTCCTATGGCATCGTTCTCGTCGACTTTGTGACCAAGCGAATCTTTTCGCAAAATCATTACTCCTCGTATGGCGAAATGGTCTTCGGCATCCTCTATGCAAACGAGCAAAATTCCCGACTCTCATGCGTGATGGACTTACTCGAACATGGCCTGCTCGACGACACCATCGAATCTCTTGATCAACGATCGTCGCGCATTTCGCTCGAAACGTTCCGCACGCAACTTCCGTTTGTCCTCGCAAAAGTAAAAAAACGAAATGAAGATCGTGAAAAGCGCATGCAGCAGATGATAAAATTAGTCAAAGACCTTGACCTCGTGCTGAACGATGATCAAGCGACCGCCAACAAAAAGATACGCCATTGGACAAAAGCAAGGCGACTCAAAAAACTCTTCCGAAAGGAACGCATCTATTGCGAAGAAGACCTGTCCATCGAACAACCCCTTATGGCACCCTTGCTTACAGCAAGTCTGTCACCAAAGTTCTTCGCGCGAGATCTCGTTCACGCAAAGCCGCACAGCTTCAAAGAAGTCCGCGCATGGGCACAAGCTCAAGGCTGGAAAACACCGTTTGGTCGATCCAAACATTCTCAGATTGCCATACCCTGATCCGAATTCGTTCGGATCTTTTTAATTTCATTTTAAAAAAAACGCGCGTATAATAGGCTCGTATGACTCAATCTAACAAACCCCCACAAACAATTGAAGAGGTAAAAACAGACATTGAATTGGCAAAAAAAGAGTTCGATGCCTCCATGAGTTCCATCAAACAAGAATACAAAACCGTCATTGACGCATTAGAAACAAAAAAAATTAAACAACAAATCGCGCACATATGGACGGATCAAAACGAGTCATAGATGTACCCAAAGATATTCCGCAACCTATAAACGCAAAAACTCCAGAAAAAAAAGTATGGACGGAAGAACATTTGGACGCATGGCTCTTAGAACAAGAGCAAACAGCGCAAAAAAGCCTAACATCGTTTGAAGCACAAGCTCGAACAGATTTTGCGCACATTGAAAACGACAAGAAAACAACGATCGATCAACCAACAAACAATCGTATTCTCACTCTCTTAAACAGAGCGGAACACGCATACAAAACGTTCACAAATCGCATTGAAACGATACGCAAAGATCGCGCAGAAACGAAAGCGATAAATACCCTTCTTGTAAACCTACACAAAGTAGAATATGGGGATCCAGAACTCGCAATAAAAATGCTTCTTGAAGCAACGGAACGCGTCAAGAATTCTCCAAAATTCAAGGAAGAAAAGATTTTTTTTGATTTCTCCTCCATGGAGAATCGTTATTTTTCTCGATTCGTAGAGAATTGTTTAAATGTTTCTGATTCAGATCCAAATAAAACACAAAAAATAGAAGAAGCATATCGCCAGATTTCATCTTTAGGCCCGGAACAGCTTTTAGACCCAAGTAATTACAAATCGGGAGTTTTTATTGAGATGCACGGTCTTGGCAGAAACCTGCTTGAGCGCATCACAAAAAACATTCCAGACGAACAAGATCGCCTGACGTATCTCAAAACACATAATCTTGATGATCTCTTATTGAGAGAGACGAACACCCCAGAAGAACGCAGTCAAATTGTGAATAGATGTGTTGAGAAAAAAATCGGGAGACAGCTTGTTTTATACGGAGAGCAACGCGCGATTATTGGGCATTTAAAAAAATTAGATGCAAACATACTTTCAGATGCGTCAAAACAACAACTTTTTGATGATCTCATTACGGTTTCAACGAAGAACCCCGATGCAAATAGCTGGGCTTTTTGTGTGTTTCATACCCCAGAGTTGTTCACACAAAATTTTCACACAATGACTCCAGAACAAAAAAACACATTGGAAATTTCTTTGCGTAACATAGATGTTTCTAGTGCGGAAATTGCACATACATTGGTGCGCATAAAAACAGAAACAGGACTTAGTCTTGAACAATTACCAGAAGGATCAAAAGCAGCCGGTTTTTTTCACCTCTTATCAAATCGCCAACCAACAGAGCTCTGGGAGAATCAATTTACACATTTTCCAGATCTCTCAAACAGATTTGTTTCATTTTTCAATCAATTTTCCTCAGGAAACCCAAATACACACACAAATACATTTGTGGATCTTGTCCTTGCCATACCAGAGAAACATAAAAAAGAACTCCCTCCACAAATAGCAGGTGAAGCTCTTGGGTATCTTTTAGTAAATAAACCAAACGAAGCAGAACAAATTGAAAAACTCAGATCATTCGCCGTTGATTGGGGAACGGTCATAACCGCCGTCGTGCATAGCGTCCCAGAAAATCGATTTAAAAAGGCCAGCATGGAGCAAAAACCCTTATTTCCCAAAGAAATCCTTTTAGAATTTCAAAAAGAAAAAGATGTTGTTTTTGATTCTATCTATAAAAAAGTAGTCGACCGATCTATTTATATGTTGTCAGCTGATTTGCTCAGTGATTTACATGAAATAATCGGCGCACCAAATATTAACAAGCTCATGGATTCTTTGGCTCAGTATACCCTGCTCGACAAATCAACTGATTCCCCATCAAAACATCCTGATAACAAACTCTTGCGGCTTTTAGAACTTTTCAAGAATTTGCCAGAGGCGTACCACGAGGCTTGCGAGAAAAAAATGGACGAAATTGGTAAAGAAAAACTTCTCACGATTGCCATGAATGAGCTAAAGATACCCTTTATAGAACAACTTGTCATGGATCCAAAATTGGATGTAAGCGCCTATTTCGCACAGCTGGATGGGGCGGGGAAAACCAAATTTTTAGAAAAGATCGTAGGATTATCGCGTGATTTTTCTGATGCGTTTTTAAAAAAAGTTCTGCCCATTATTCAAGAAGGGAAAGATTCACTTCTCTCTTTTTCAAATCCTTCGTTTAACACTCTCACATCCCTTGATAAACTCGTTTCTCTTTCCGAAGAAGATTTCACGCTATTAATCGATGAAATTGCAAAAATGGGTAATGGGGTCCATACCATCACAGGCCTTTTTTCACACTTCGCCCAAAAAAAAGATTTGTTACGTGCGGGACTTGAACAAAATAGTAACGTCTTGTTTGCCCAAGCGATTGTCACAAAAGATGCAGCTCTGATTGGATCACTTGAACCTTACCTCAAAAATCCCGACTGGAAGCAAATCGGATCCCTTATTAGCAACAGCTTTAATCTGGTCGACCTTGCCCAATTCAATCCAACACAACAAGAACTCAAAGATCAAATTCCTTGGGCAAAAGCGCTTGAACAGTTAAAAAAGACGCAACAAATTTCAAAACGTGAAGTACACTGTCCTTGGAGGACAGAACTTATTCCCCTCGTGAAACACGCAACAACAAATGAGCTCCTATCCATGAACAAAACAGAGGATGGTGAACTTTTTACAAGCTTTGTACAAGAATTTGGTGCATTCAATCTTCCAAAAATCTTTGAACTTTTCATTGCCGTAAAAAGAACACCTACCACCGAAGAACTTTCTGAAAAACATAAAAAATGGATTTCAGATTGTCTGGGAGAAAAAGCAATAACAAAAGCACAAAACCCAGAAGCCTTACTCAATGGTTTGCGAAAATTTCAAAAGGACCTTCAGGGAAGTATTTTGTTAGACCGCATTCCAGAGGGCCTTGAAACAGAATTGGGGCAAGAAATTTTCAATGCCATCAGAGGTTCCACTAAATGGGGACGACAAGATGAACTTGGAAGCCTTATTAAAAGCTGGAAGGACACGAGTAAAAACAATCCAGACGCTTCAAAGGTTGCTAACGGATATGCGGAAAAAGCATATGAAATTGCAACTGTGGGAGAATCTCTCTTAACGGACACAGAACAACAATCGCAAAGAGAGAAACTTTTAGAAAACAAAGAGCTTCAAATCACTCTTAAACGCGTCATGGATACCTACCGTGCCGGCATTCAGATCAAGGATCTTTCTGTGTGGTGGAGTGAAAAACAAAAAAACATCCTTGATAAATGGCGAATGGATTTAGAAAAAACACGCGTAAAACAATCTCAAGCGACAAGTGATGTTGCACGTAATAGCATGCAAAAGAATATTGATCGCCTGCAAACACAAATCGATGAACTCCTTGCGTTAGAAGCTCCTGGTGATACAAAAGAGCCGTCGATTGCAGCATTTTTAGAAGTAATTGCACGTGTAAAAAAAGAAGAACTTGGATCTGCATTGCAAGAATCAAGTGCCTTCCACATAAATCAGGTTGCGATAGGAAACTGGGCAGATCAAATGCGTGACGTTGTCTTAAACTCAGCGGCTGTAACTCCTTCAACTGTCGAACGGGTTGGAGATTTCCTTACGCAGTATGTTGCAGAACACTATCTCAACAAAGAACAAGAAAAGCATGATCAAACACAGCACACTCCCTTTACACCAGAACTCACGAATTCCCTTCTCACGGCATGGCAACTCAAGGGCGATGTAAAAAAACATCCCATCATGCAAACATCAGAAAAATTTCATGCACTTGATAAAGGAGAAGTTCTTCAGAGAAAAGTTTCTATCAATTTTGTTCCAACAAAAGGACTCATGAGAATTTTTGCGGGAGATGTTGGGGATGCGTGTTACACATCACGCTATGCAGAGCTCGCAGGTGGAAGACACGAACACCTCACGTCTGTACTCATGGTGACAAATAGAGGAAAGGGAGATGAGCGTATAGAGGGCTCTGTCCTATTCATCGAATCAGAAACAACAGAAGGAGAATCTGTTCTCATTGTTCGGGCAAACAATCCAAGAGAAAACCTTCTTGGAAAAGTGGACCCAGATTCACTTGTTGAAGCATCTCTTTTGTATGCAAAGGAAATAGCACAGGCTCGTGGAATCAAGAAAACAAGTGTTATTCGTGATCAAGCAACGGCCGCTTCCTCAAACAGAGGTGCAGTTGCAACCTATTACCAAACAAAGTTTGCAAAAGCCCCAAGCTTAACACTTAAAAATACAGAGGAAACGAATTTTAATGGCTACGATATCTGGAATCCATCAAGCGGACATCCTGCTGTGGAAATCTAAAGACAAAAACACCCGAGTTTTACTCGTGGTGTTTTTTTGATTGCGTGCAATCTATGTTGTGCTAAACTAATCAAACTAAATGGGCCGTGTAATGTTTCCCTACCAAACACCTTATGGATATTTTTTCTATTATTTTTATCGTCGCCGGTCTTTGTCTTTTTGAGACAATCTCCAGTATCGACAACGCCATTATCAATGCAGAGGTTCTTCACACCATGAGTGAACGAGCAAAAAAATGGTTTTTGTTTTGGGGAATTATTTTTGCCGTTGTGATGGTGCGCGGACTTTTACCATGGATTATTGTTTGGTTTGCGACTCCGGGTCTTGGGCCAATCGAGGCCTTCACCGCCACGTTTAGTGGTGATCCACATGTTTTAGAGGCGGTAGAAAAATCTGCCCCAATCTTACTTGCGGGTGGTGGAACATTCCTGATTTTTCTCTTTTTTCACTGGCTCTTTTTGGAAGACAAACACTTTGGTCTTCCTCACGAAAAGTTCTTTCTCAGAAACGGCATCTGGTTTTACTCGGTTGTTTCCATTTTTCTTGCGGTTTTGGTTTGGTACATGATGAAGATCAATCCAATCATGGCATTTGGTGCGGTGATTGGTTCAACCGCGTTTTTCATCACACACGGGTTTAAACAAAACGCAGAGAAAGCAGAAGAAATGCTCATGCACTCCGGCAAAGGTGGAGCGTCTGGTATGTCTGATCTTTCAAAGATTATGTTTCTTGAAGTCATTGACGCAACATTTTCGATTGATGGCGTGCTCGGTGCATTCGCTTTCACACTCTCTGTTCCACTCATCCTCCTTGGAAACGGACTCGGCGCGATTGTTGTTCGTCAATTCACCATTGGAAACATTGATCGCATCAAAAAATATATCTTCCTTAAAAACGGAGCCATGTATTCCATTCTTGTCCTCGGTGGGGTCATGATCACAGACAGTTTTGGCATCCATGTACCGAGCTGGTTTTCTCCAGCGGTTACATTCGTCATTGTAGGGTACTTTTTTGCGAAGTCAAAGCAGGCGGCGAAACTTGTAAAACAGATAACGACGTAGATTTAAAAAAAAAGGGGTCAGGTCCGGAATTCGGCATGCCGAATTCCGGACCTGACCCCCTTTTTGTTTTAACGCATTACATTTTCTGCTTATCCCTCTTATAAATCTTTCCAACGGTTGATTGATCAATCTGAATCTGTTTGGCAATTTCAGAAATCAAATACCCGCATCGCCTTTTTGCGAACACAATTCCCATATTTCTATTCTCCGCAAACATCTCATCAAAAATCGCTTGCAAACTCGGTCGTCCAATCATTCTTTCCGTACGAGGCAAATCCTTATTTTCATCCTTATCGCCAAAATTTTCCCAAATCCAGCTTACAAATTGAGGGCTACCAAGCAGCACCCCTTCTTCAACCGCATCGAATGGGGAATCTTTATTAACACCTCGATCAACAAATTCTCTATAAGACTTTGCGGAAGTCTGTTTATCTTTTCCAAATAAACCTCGAATCCACTCCGTGTGAAGCCATGCCGGTGCTTTACGCATGCCCGCCGTATCCAAATAGCTGCTCCAGTAATATTTTTTTGGGTGTTCAACCATATTAGCTCGCACGGGATTCAAAACAATATATCGCGCAACCTCAAGCAAATAAGACTCTTTTTCGATGACAAATGATTTAAATCGCCCTTCAAACAAATGTCCGGTACGATCGTAAACTTGATTAAATGCTTGCGTATAATTTCCATTCAAATCTCGCATGATCTGAGAAAGATTTCCGTCTGGCGTTTCGATGAGAAGATGATAATGATTGCCCATCAAACAATACGCATGACAAATAACATTATGTGTTTCGATAATGTCGGATAGGATTTTCAAAAAAAGATGTCGATCGCCATCACAAGAATAGATCGGACGACGTTCGTTTCCACGACATGTAATGTGGTACAAGGCTCCTGGGTATTGGATACGAAGTGGACGTGACATAAAATTTTAATTTCCGAAGCATTATACCAAAATTCCGAATTCCGGACCTGACCCCTTTTTTTGACCCCTTTTTTTGAAACAAAAAAAACACCGCAATAAATCACAGTGTTACGTCTGAATGTTTCTTCTGTTCTCGGACAGGAAACACGAAAAGGGCGATGAGACAAAGAACGAACCCAAACACAAGCGGATAACGAAGATTAAACATGGAGAGGACGGCGGCACCAAACATAAGGGGAAGATCAACCACACTTTTCAGCATGTTCAAGTTCGATAATGTTGTGGCGCGACTCGCGGACTGTACGTGTCGATTCATAAGGTGCGAAAACGCGGGCTCTCGAAGAATCGAAATCGTGATAATCACGAGAAACGAAAAAAAGAGAAGGACGGAACTCGATGTTGTAACAAGCAAAACGTACATAACCAAAGACACAACGGTCGTCCACGTCATAAAAGAAACAACCCCGATCCGTTTTTCGATCGCTCCCAAGAACCA
>MGFD01000020.1:0-3776 GCA_001791715.1 Candidatus Uhrbacteria bacterium RIFOXYB2_FULL_45_11
AGAATCCTTCTTTGTCCGCGTCGAGAATAGCGACGAGCGTGACTTCCGGAAGGTCAAGTCCTTCGCGAAGCAAGTTCACCCCAACGAGCACGTCGTATTTTCCTCGACGAAGATCCGAAAGAATGGTGATGCGATCGAGTGTATCAACACCCGAGTGCAAATATTGCACGGCGATCTTTTTCTCTTTGAGAAATTCCGAAAGATCCTCAGCCATTTTCTTTGTAAGTGTTGTGACGAGCGTACGCTCATGAAGCGCAACGCGCTTTTCGATTTCTTCGATAAGGTCTTCCACCTGACCCCTACTCACTGTTCCCTGTTCACTGTTCACTCCCGCACTCACCGGCCGCACCGTAATCACCGGATCAACCAATCCTGTCGGACGAATAATTTGTTCCACGATTTTCTGCGAATGCTTTTTCTCATACGGCCCAGGTGTTGCGCTCACAAAAACCGTTTGACCGATCTTCTTTTCAAATTCGTCAAACTGCAGCGGACGATTGTTTCGTGCACTTGGCAAACGGAATCCGTGATCGATAAGCGAATTTTTTCGCGCTTGGTCTCCCGCATACATTCCGCCGATTTGTGGAATGGTGACATGTGACTCATCAACGAGCGTCAAAAAATCCTCCGGAAAATAATCCATGAGTGTGTATGGCGGCTCGCCTGGAGAGCGGCCGTCGAAGAATCTTGAGTAGTTCTCAATTCCGTTGCAGTAGCCGATTTGTTCGATCATTTCGATGTCGTACCGTGTGCGTCGAGAAAGTCGTTCTGCTTCGAGCACGTGTCCGTTCTCTTCAAACGTCTTGAGTTGCTGCGCGAGCTCATGACGAATCTGTCCGATCGCGCGATCTTTTCGTTCTTGTGAAACGACATAGTGCTTTGCCGGAAAAATCCAAAGATCGGTTCTTGTGTCGAGAATTTTTCTTGTGACTGGATCAAGTTGCTGAATCGAATCGATCGTGTCATCTGACATGACTAATCGATAAATCATTTCTTCATTCGTTGGCATGATCTCAAGAATATCTCCCTTCGCTCTGAAGTGTCCGCGTGTGAGATCTGTGTTTGTGCGTTCAAATTGCATGGAGATCAATCGACGAATCAATTCGGTTCGCGAAAATTTTTCTTCCTCGCCCTTTCCGCCCTCTCCGCCTTTTCCGCCCTTCCCCACCCCCAAATGTAATACCGTTTCCTGATATTCGATCGGCGAACCCAAACCGTAAATACAAGAAACAGACGCGACGATAATGACATCACGACGCGTAAGCAAAGCCTGTGTGGCCGCGTGGCGCAAGCGATCAATTTCTTCGTTGATCATCGCTTCTTTTTCAATATACGTATCTGTGCGCGGCATGTACGCTTCCGGTTGGTAATAATCGTAATACGAAACAAAATACTCCACGACGTTATCTGGAAAAAACTCACGGAACTCATTACAAAGCTGCGCGGCGAGCGTTTTGTTATGCGCGATCACAAGTGTTGGGCGCTGTGTTTTCTGAATGACGTTCGCCATCGTAAATGTTTTTCCCGATCCGGTAACACCGAGGAGAGTCTGAAACTTTTTCTCAGACGACAAACCATCCACGAGTTGTTCGATGGCTTTGGGTTGGTCGCCGGCAGGTTTGTATTTAGAGTGGAGTTGAAAATGCATATAACGCAAATGTCCCCAAGAGGCTGTTCTCTAGGGGACGCTATAACGATCTCTTGTTATAGAAAGGATTAAATTGTAGAAAAATCATAGCACGCTCAAATAAAAAAGCGCAACCACCAGTGGTTGCGCAAGAAGGATGTTTATTGCAAAGCAAAGTCTTTGATGACTAACCTACCTGTTTTTTCAACGTACCCGTAATTAACCCTTACAATCGATCCAATAGGCATCTGACATTCCGATTCCGTTGCGCGAACCTCATCAAACTTATCGCCGATCCCGAGCTTGAGCCACCAAGAATCTGGAGTCTCCATCGGAATAATGATATCCCCAACATAAATCGGCATTGACGACGATGAGATGTGCGTACAACCTTGCACGCGCGCAATGCCCACATCCGTCACGACCTGTTCTCGTTCCGTGTTATCTTGATAAGAATTGTATATCAACGTTCCAATCAAGCCCAAAACGATGACGAATAAAGATGAAATGAGAAAGATCAAAATTTTTACCACCCAATCCATACATCACCTCCCTGTTTGTTGTGGTTCATTCTCTTTTGCACGCAGTTCGCTCGACGAAATGTCGACGCGTCCACTCACGGCAAGAAACAGATGTTCGTACTTTTTTGGCACTGCAACATCATCGCGCGTAAGGAACAATTCATTTACGTATCGACCGTTCACATAAAACACGGTGCCGAGACGATCAAATTCATCAAGAACGTCAAACAGATTTTTCAGACGACCGCCATAATGACGTGTATCAAGAATACCTTGCATGACGTCCGCGCCAATCACCATCGGAACACCTGGATACCGACGCGCTTTGTCGATAAACAACGGTGCGTTGTCGGTAAGCAGCACGGGGGCGAATTTAAGGAACTGATCCGCACGTCGCATCATCTCCGCATCAGGGATTCGACCCTTATCCGGATGTGTGTTTGTGATTTCAAAGACCACACGTTTGCCCGTCATCTCTTCAATCGTCCGCGCAAGCTTGAGATGACCGTGATGAAGCGGATTGTACGAACCCGACATCAGGACGACGTTAGAACGATCAACACCTGCCGCATGATCATGATCAATAAGCAACTCACATTGATACAGCCGACCATAGATCGATGGATTTACGAGCGCGAGTTCGGTTTGTTGTTCCGCCGTCTCGCCAGCATCCATTCGTATACGATTCTCGGTGTTCGCCCATTCGGAAACATTGAGCGTGACGCCACCAATCCCTGGTTCTGGCGCAAAGTCTCCCTGATGCAAACCATTCCGCCTAAATAAAATTTGTTTGCACCCAGCCGCTTCGAGAATGACATTGAGCGTCATCATATCCGCGAGTTGCGATTGTTTGATGCGTGCAAAATATCGATCCTCAAGCGAGGCATCCTCCGCGCATTTTTCGAACGTCGCTTCGAACTTGAAAAAATGCTCTCGCGTCCGAACCGCAATGCACACGCGCTCATCACCACGATGATGTCGATCGCTCGACACACTCGACGTCATGCCGACGCCGATCATGTCTGGCACAGAAATTCCGCGGCGCACCGCAAGTTCCATACCATGCCAGTAAGCGTGCGCTGCCATGTGCGCGGCTGTTTCTTCCGAACAAAACTTCTTTGGTTTGAATCCAAGAAACTGTTCAAGCTCTTCTTGTGCGTAACAGAAACGATGTCCAAGCAATTGATTCGACGCATGCAACGGTCCCCAGAGCACCTCAAGAAGGCCGCCGGTCGAACCTGTTGTCACAAGAAAAATTTGCTTGCCTGTTTTGCGCAAGGCTGTCACAGCCTCGAAAAACTGATCATTTGAATCCCATGTAGTAACATCATGCATCTCTCACCTCCTTGTAACGCATTCGTAACCGTTTACGAACCCGGAAGTATAGCCAGAAATTGGGGTTTTGTCAATAATTCCAACAAAAAAACACACCGTTTTCAGGTGTGTAAGCGTTATTCCGTTGTTTCATCCGCATTCGCCGTGTCACGACAACTGCGTGCAAAGTCATAGACGTACGTCTTGTTGCCATCCGCATCTTCGGCAATGGCATAACAGCCGCGGTCACGAAGAATGCTTATTAAACAATCTTCCGTCTGCGAAATCTGCTGTTCGTTGTAATGTTTGCGTGC
>MGFD01000020.1:3895-14177 GCA_001791715.1 Candidatus Uhrbacteria bacterium RIFOXYB2_FULL_45_11
CGGCGTTCGGATATTCCGCGCGTTCAAGCTCTCCCGCAGGAGTAATGAGATATGTGAGCAATTCTTTTCTCTGTGACGCATCCAATTCAACATCTGACAAGAAGACGAGTGGGACAGCCCCGGACGAAAACTGTTCGTCGAACGCGTCTACAACATCTTTTGCAAACGCAAATCGATCTTTCACACGATCAAACACGAACGGACCAATCACCGCATCGAGCATGTGGTTTTGATCACGCACGTGTAGATACGTATAGACCAGTGCCTCACGAATGAGCGCCTCTTTGACCAAACGCATAGACTCTTGAAGTTCCGGCAACACGGAAGTTTCTTGCAAGCTCTTGCTCGCATTCAGAATCGTCAAAGGATTCTTTGCATCCACAGATTGATACAAACGAATGAGTTCAAGTGCGGCGCGTGCGTAAGGCACATTTGGCTGTAAGGCGAATACGGCTTTCGCATTCGCAATGGATTCAACATCACTGTGCTCCGGACGCAACGACACCAGTTCGGCAATCGTCAGCCGAATGAGGAGCAGTGTGTTTGAGAGATAGTCGTCCGGTGAAAAACAAGAAGGGCGCGAAACCATGTGCTTCACATGCTTTGTCACCAACTCAAGATCTTGTTCTTGTGTTTTCACGATCGGGATCAATTCAATTGGATATGTGCACACATCTTTCTCAGCCGCCGTTTCAGTGACGCTCGTTGTGGAAAGACGTTTATCTGCAGCAAGGCTTTGCCACACTATCAATCCAACCACAGCAAAAATCGCCATAGCAAAAATAGTACGAGCCGACATGTTCACCTCCTCACGCAAAACCGCGTCTGTGAACGCTGCAAGCTAACACAAAAGAACAGAACGGTCAATCCAAGACCTGTGTCTTCTATTGACAAAACACGAAAAATAGGATAGTTTCCTCAAACAAAACAAGGAGGTTCCATGAGTCTGTTTCTTATTTTGATCATTTTCTGCCTTGCCATGGCTCTGCATGAACTCGGTCATGCATTCGCAATGAAGCGGAACAATGTACCGATCAAAAAGATTTGTCTCGTAGGGTTTGGACCAAAGATTTGCGAGTTTCGACTCACACGATGGTTTGGTGATACGCCCATTGAAATCCGCGCCATTCCCATTGGGGCAAGTGTCACAATGGGTAAAGTAGGAAACAAGGAAATCGAACTCACAGCATTGCCGTTCAGAACAGCGATGGAGATTTTCAGCGCTGGCATCATTGCGAATTTCGCGAGCGCGTTTGCCTGCCTGATTATTCCTACCATATACAAATGGTATGAAATCGGCGAACTTATGCGCGGCGTTCTGTGGTCTCTCTTGTTGATGACGATCACGTTTGTTCTTCTCAAATACCAACGATGGATTGCGCTGTTTATTCCCCTTGTTGGAATCGCGATGTTTGGCATCATTTTGTACGCAATCTTTTTCAACAACGTCCCGACGACAACGGTCATAAGCGGCCCAATCGAAACCGTTGAAGTTTTTCACAAGATGCAAGCAAAAAAAGACGGCTTCATCGACGCGTGGAAATTTGCCTCCGTGTTATCGCTCGCGCTCGGACTCTCGAATAGCCTTCCGTTTTTGCCCTTTGATGGCGGACACACGCTTAACGGGTGGATTCAAAAAATAATCGGACACAAACGATACAATCGTTTTAAAACGGCCATCACCACATCTTTGCTTGCTCCCGGACTTTTGCTCATCGTCTTTGCCATCGGCAGAGATATCTACCTGAGCATGCTAAAATTATTCTCCTAAACGATTCATGAAGAATCGTTTTTTTATTTACCTTATTCCTGTTGAAGAGCCACGATCGGATTTAATGCGGCAGCGCGCTTTGCAGGATAGATTCCAAAAAAGATTCCGATCGTTGCAAAAAAGCCAACGCTTAGGAATATGGAAAAGAAAAAAACGCAACCGAGAGTTGGTTACGCTTGACCGGCACGATTGCGCAGTTCGGTGGACGAGATATCCTTGCGGAAACTGACGTCGTGAAAGAGGTGGCGGTATTTCGCCATGATGGGAATGTCGTTTAGAGTCAGGAAGTTATTCTCGACCTTGCGACCGACAACATAAAACGTGGTGCCGAGCGCGACGAACTCATCAAGTGCATTGCGCAGGCCTTGATAGCCGCCGTAATGGCGCTCGTCGAGCAGTTGCTTGAGTGCATCCGCACCGACCACCATCGGAACGCCGGGGTAACAACGAGCTTTGTCGACGTACAGCGGCGCATTGTCGGAGAGAACCACAGGTGCGAATGCCGTGAATTGATCTGCACGCCACAGCATGTCTTCGTCCGACATGCGTCCTTTGTTCGGATGCGTATTCGTTAGTTCGAAGACAACATGTTTTCCTGTCATCTGTTCGATCATCTTCGCTACGCCGATGTGGCCATGGGTCAACGGAGCAAAGGAGCCAGGATACAAAACGATCTGATCAGCGTTATCGTTCGTCACATAACGCCATTCCTCACCGAGAGATTCGTCATCACATGAAGGCTTCTGATCCCAATTGATCCAGCCATAGATCGAATCGAACCGATGGTCCCGCTGAATCTGTGCGTGATGAAAACGGTAAGGCTTCCGGTCAGGACGCCATTTGGAAAAGGCGATCCCAGGGATCGATGCGCTCAACTGATTCGATTCCATCCGCCAACCCCTGTTGGTTGGATTCGAAATGCCGATCTGCGCCATGCCAAGCGTACTCAAAATGGCGTTCAGCGTGAGCATGTCACACATCTCTCCTTGCCAGTGGCGATACCGCTGGCGATCGAGAAACTCGATCGATTCCGGTTTTGGAAATGTAGCATCGAAGGTGAACAGAGTTCCGTGCGTTTTCACCGCAATCGAAACCTTATCTGCACCACGGTGATCGCGGTCCGTCGTGACCGCGGCGGTCATTCCAACGCCGACGACGCTATTCAGATCTGCTACACCGCGGCGGTACGCGAGTTCGCGTCCGTGCCAATAGGCATGAGCAGCCATCTTGGCCGCCGTTTCATCTGAACAGAATGAACCGTCCGGTTGTTTCCCCAGGAAATCAACGAGTTCTTCATTTGCATAGCAAAATCGGAACCCGAGGAGATTTTTTGAAGCGCCCGGCACACGCCAAAGTGCAGACAACAGGCCGCCCGTTGCGCCCGTCGAAACGATGTAAAGCTGGGTTCCGGTGGCACGCAAGCACGTAACCATCTCATCCCATTGTGTGTGATCTACCGGCGGAAATTCCAAATCCATGTCTGACATGACACACTCCTTGAAAACACCTTCCAAGACCATTCTCAGAAGAGACGAGAATACACGAAAAAAGCGATTTTGTCAATCACCCCCCCTCAAACCCTCATCCCTAACCCCTTGCTCCCTCTTATTCCTGTTGAAGAGCCACGATCGGATTTAATGCGGCAGCGCGCTTTGCAGGATACAGCCCAAAGAACACGCCAATCGTTGTGGAAAACCCAACGCTCAAAAGAAGAGAAAAAAGAGAAATTTCAAATGGCCATGCATACCCCATTTGTTGTGCGCCAAATGCAACAATGGCGGACACGGACACTCCAATCACAATACCCAACAACCCACCAATCAGCGTCATCGTGACGGCCTCAATTAAAAATTGATACAAAATATGTTTTTCTGTTGCTCCCATTGCTTTGCGTAATCCGATTTCAAATGTTCGTTCAATAACAGAAACATACATCACATTCATAATCCCAACTCCTCCCACCGCAAGAGAGATGGCGGCAAGTGCAACCAACAGCCATGTCAGCGCGTTTAAAATCGTTCCAACGATTGCTTGCGATTCTTGCATGGTGGTTACCGCAAAATCATCTCGATTTGGATCTGTGATTTCATGACGCTCGCGCACAATCGTTCTGATTTCTTCCGCGGTCGATTCTGCCAGTGCCGGATTTTTTACTTGTGCAATAACCCAAGAGACGTGTCGGATTCCCATCAGACTTGTCTGAACCGTTCTAATTGGCAAATACACCAGTGCATCCATATCAATGAATCCCGCCGTTCCGATGGAAGAAAAAACTCCCACCACACGATACGGCTGTCCATCGACTTTCACAAAATTTCCAACTGCTTCTTGATTTCCAAACAGTTGATTTTTCATTTCACTTCCAAGCACAATCACGGACGCAGCTGATTGATCTTCATCTTCTGTAAAAAATCGTCCTTCTGCGATTTCATTCGTTGTGATGCGTGCATACGATGAAGAAACACCAAACACAACAGGGCGCTTCTTTATTTCTTGCAAAGAAATGACCGTTTGTGTTGCAAGTCCTGCATACACGTCTTCTACGTTTTGCATTTTTTTGATTTGTTCCGCATCTTTTATGGTGAGTGTTGTGATACTCACCCCTTGTCCAATCCCCCGCGCGTTCTCTTGAGACATCTTTCCTGTTTCCGGAATTTTTATTTCAATATTGATCCAGTTATTTCCGAACGAAGAAATTTGACTCATGATCATTCCGCGAATTCCTGCACCGGCCGCAAACACAATCACCACCATGGCAATCCCAACCAAAATCCCAAACACCGTCAAGCTGGCACGCAGTTTGCTTTTGTGAAATGTTTGCAGCGCCAAAAAAAAGGATCGAAGAAAATACTGTTTATTCATATCGGAGTGCTTCCATCGGTGGAAGGCGTGATGCTTTACGTGACGGAATGAGCCCAAAGACAAGTCCGATGAGCATGGTAAGGACAAGCGAAAGGGCGATCGCAAAAAATGAGAGTGAAAAAACAAATTCATTTCCGAGCAATCGAATCACAAGCACAATCACATACGACAAAACAATCCCGATCACACACCCAACAAACCCTCCCGCAAGCGCGAGCACGATTGTCTCAATGAGAAACTGCCACATAATATCTGTGTTACGCGCACCAACCGCTTTACGCAATCCGATTTCGTGTGTTTTTTCTTTTACAGAAATAAGCATGATGTTCATGATGCCAACTCCCCCAACAAACAAAGCAATACTCGCCACGAACACAAGAAAAAACTTCAGTCCGTTTGTAACCGTTGTCAGAATACTTAAAAGATCCGCAACGGTGCGCACAGAAAAATCCACATCTTCGTGTCGTTCAAAAAGGGTTTGTTTGATTTCTTCTGCGGATTGATCTACGTGCGATTCATCGTCCACAAGCACGCGTAAAAAAGAGACGTGTCGGATTCCCAATAATTCTTTTTGCGCAACAAAAAGTGGGATCAAAACAGCTTGATCCGGATTTTCAAATCCAGAAGATCCCTTGGCTGCAAGCACACCAACAACAGTAAAATTTTTTCCTTTTAACCGAACCATTTCTCCGACAGGATCTTGGTTCCCAAAAATTTCCTCTGCGATTTGCGCCCCAAGCACCATCATGTGCTGTGATCCACTATTTTCCGATTCGGTAAAAAATCTCCCCTTTGACATCTGAACTTTTTCAACCTCTTGATACGAAGCAGTTGTTCCCGTATAGGTCACTTGTCGTTGTACGGAATCCCATTGCAGCTGGTCGTTCCCCGTAACGTACCCGGCAAAATCTGTCACATGCGCCACATTTTTTTTATCCAAAAGAGCTTCGCCATCGTCATGTGTAAGCGTTGTTGTCACGATCCCAAATGCTTGCGCGGGCGGACCTTCTTCATCTGACGCACCAGAAAGCACGGCGATCATATTTGTTCCACGCTGTTTCAACTGTCCCAAAATCAATTCTTGTGCTCCCGCACCAATCGTCATCACCATAATAACGGCAGCAATTCCAATCACAATCCCAAGCGTTGTTAAAAACGAACGCCGTTTATTCAACCGTAAATTTTTTAGGGCGAGACGAATCGCCACCAAAAAAGCATGCATACTTATTTTTTTAATTCTCCGTCTGTGGCGTATCTGCGCACCGCAACCGGTTTATCGGATTCAATGTTTCCATCACGAATACGCACAATCCGTTTTGCGTGATCTGCTGTGTCTTGTTCATGTGTCACCATCACAATGGTACGACCCGCTTCATTGAGCGATTGCAAAATAGACAATACTTGATTTCCGGATTTTGAATCCAAATTTCCTGTTGGCTCATCGGCAAAAATAATATCCGGATCATTCACAATCGCACGTGCGATTGCCACACGTTGTTTTTCTCCTCCAGAAAGTTGATTCGATAAATTTTGTTTTCGGTGCATGAGTCCAACAGATTCGATCGCATGATCAACGGATTGTTCATTCACTCCTTCTTTTGCATAAAACAATGGCAACATCACATTCTCTCTCACACTCGTCCGAGGCAAAAGATAAAACGATTGAAACACAAATCCAACACGTTCGTTACGCATTTTGGCAAGAACATCTTGCGAAAGTCCGGAGACGTCTTCTCCCTGAAATAAATACGTTCCGGATGTTGGCGTATCAAGAAAACTTAAAAGATGCATGAGAGTAGACTTTCCAGAACCAGACGGACCCATGATGGCAACAAAATCTCCGGGAAAAATTGTTAAATCAATCCCATGCAAGACATTAGTCACAACATCTCCGTTCACATATTCTTTTGTCATGCCCTTAATTTCGATGAGTGGACGCATAAAAACAAATCGTCGGGAAGAGAATCACCTCTTCCCGACCACAAAATTACAGAGCGTTTTCTTTGATAAAGGTGATGACGGTTTCGCCTTCTTTGAGTCCTGATACAACTTCAATTTCTCCTTCGCTGTTGCGGAGCCCTGTTTGCACAGGACGTTTTTCAAACGCGGCGGTTTTTGCGTTTGTGAGAACACGCACATAGGACGCACCCCCCTCTGTCAAAACAGCTCGACTCGGAATTTTTAAAATATTTTCTCGTCGTGCGGTTTCAATCACTGTATTGGCTGTCATACCAGGCTTGATTTCCAACGTTTCTCCGGATTGAGCATCTGGCGCATTCAAGGCGATTGTTGTTTTGTAATACACCACTCCAGAAATCAATGTTTGTGCGGGATCCACAGAAACAACCGTTCCGGAAAATACGCGCTGTTCCCCAAACGCATCAAACGTAATGTGTACAGGATTCTCTACAACAATTTTTGCAACATCCGATTCAGAAATATCGACTTCGATTTTTTGATCCGCAGAAATCAAGGCCACAGCTGGCGTATTCATGGTAACATTTTCTCCTACAGCAACATCAATTTTTGAAATCACTCCATCTGCGCGTGCGCGTAAAATTGTTTTTTCTAAATCATCTTGTGCCGCCTGAACACCCGCTTGTTGACGTGCAACCTCTGCCTGAAGCGATGCGATGTCTACCTGACGTGGAGCGGCGATCACGGCATCATAGGCGGCCTGTGCCTGTGCAACACGCGCATCCGCAATCACACGATCGACGTCACGTTGCTTAAGCGCGGTTCCGTAATCTTGATCCGCTTTTTGTGCAGCGATTTCATAGGAGGACAGCGAATTTCGTGCGGTTGTTACTCCATGCACGGCATTCGTGAGTGTTGTGACCGAACTTGAAATAGTGGTTTGTTGTGTTGAAACAGCTGCCTTAAGAGCATCTAAATTTGTTTGCGTCATTCCACCAAGCGGCAATGTGGCCCCAAGCAAAACAGATGTATCAACCAAATTTTCTCGAACAGCAAACAACGCAAGCTGCACAGAAGAAGCTGCGGAATCAATCGCGATGTGTGAGCCTGTTGCGACAAGTGGATTTACAAGAGTGCGCGCACTTTGCAATGCCAACGTTGCAACACCATATGATTGAATAGCACGTGACACTGTTCGCGCATCCATGATGCCCAAATCCTTTTCAAACGCTTGGTTTGCATACGTATTATCCACTCCCAAAACGCTATCGCTTGTCTGAAGCGCAGCAACCATGTTTGCAACAGAATTTTTGAGCGTATTAAACAAAGTTTCATACGCATCCTGAACTATTTTGCTACTATCACCTCCGGACGCTAATTGTAAATTGTTTTTTGCGGTCTCCAGTGCTTTGAGCGCCGTATCTACCGTTGCTTGTGATGTTACGTATGTTTTATCACGCTCTGCCTGTACTTGTTGCAAAGATGCCAATAATTTTTGTTTATCTTCAGAACTCACCCCCGCAATCTTCAAATTCAACTGTGCTTGCGCAGATGCGAGTCCTGCTTGCGCTTGTCTCAAGCGGACTTGTTGCTGTGTGTTTTCCATGCGCGCAATGATGTCTTCTTTTTTCACAGAATCACCAACATGTTTCTCAATCGCAACAACGCGTCCAGAGGTATCCCATCCGTACGCAATATCTAAACGAGACACAACGACACCTGTCTCGCTAACATCTTGAATCAGTGTTCCTTTTTCAACCTGCGCAACAGAATATTCTGGCGGTTTCTGACCACGAAAAATAAAAAACGCAATGGCAACCACGACCACCGCCACAGGGACCCAAAACCAAGGTTTACGTAAAAATCGGCGCATACAAAAATTGTTTGAGAACGAATAGAATGCTCAAAGTATAACAAAAAACGTGAAAAAAATCGAACGATCTGTTGACATGATCAGAAAAAAGCGATATCTTTCTTCGTCGATCGTATCTTTTCGACAAAGAGGTGATTCGTGAAATTTCTTATCAGAATCGTCAAAGCGATCACATCCCTTGTCATTGTCCTCATCATCTTGTTCGAAGAATGGGGATGGGAACCGCTTCAGCGCCTCGCAAGTCGGTTCGCCAAGCTCCCGATCTTTCGCCATATCGAACAACGCATTGTTCGACTTCCTCCATATCCCGCACTCATTGTGTTTGCGCTTCCGGGAGCGGCGTTGTTCCCCATCAAGATCTTTGCCCTGAAGCTAATCGCAAGCAACCATGCCGGTCTTGGTCTCTTGATCATCATCATCGCAAAAATCATCGGCACCGCCATCGTCGCTCGACTCTTCACCCTCACAAAACCGACCCTCATGCAACTTGCATGGTTCGCATTCCTCTACGAACAATGGACGGTCTGGAAACTCAAGGTCATCACCTACGCAAAAGCCACAGCTGTCTGGCGCCTTGCACATGAACTCAAGACACGTACCATCGCGCGCTGGCACATGATCAAACTCACCTACTTCCCTCACGAATAATGTTCGTGAGTTTTTTTACAAAACAAAACAGTCCCGCCGTGGCGGGACTGTTTTGTATTTACCATCAGGAACATCCAGACGTTGCTCCACAGTTCAGACATTTGTAACACGCTGCGTTGCGCACCATCATGGATCCACAGGAATCACAGGCTGGGGCGTCTGATTGATTATCAAATGTTGAGGTGAGTGTTTTGTTGGTGATAGACTTTGCTTCTCCGCCAAAGGCGGATCCGCCTCCGGTGGAAAAGAGTTTAGGTTGTGCTTCCAAAACCTCCGTCGCCTTTGTCGCTTCTTCCATCACATTTGTTGCCTCTGACAAACTCTCTTCTCCCACTTGAATTCCAAGAGCGATTTGAGATTCGCGTGGCAAGAACTTGAGTGCGAGCCAGCGGAACATGTAGTCTGTAATGGATTTTGCAATGCGGATTTGAGGATTGGATGTGTATCCGGACGGTTCAAATCGCATATGAACAAACTTGTTCACAAGAACCTCGAGTGGAACTCCATATTGGAGTCCGATGGAGATAGATGTTGCGAAGCTGTCCATGAGTCCACTGATCACGCTTCCTTCTTTTGACATGGTGATGAAGACTTCTCCCGGCGTTCCGTCATCATACAATCCAACCGTAATAAATCCTTGGTGGTTTCCGATCTGGAACTTGTGTGTGATGGCGCGACGCTCGTCTGGCATGCGTCGACGACGCATTTTGCGATCATCCGCCGAAATCGTCACGGTAGGAACAGAAGCTGAAACCGCAGGCACGACAAGTGGGGTTTCTGTTTTCTTTTCCATTCCCTTTCCGCTTTCTCCGCCATTTTCATTTTGTTTCTTTGCGTCTGATTCCTTTGAGGTTGTGAGCGCTTGTTGACGCTTTGAGCCATCACGATAAATCGCAATCGCCTTGAGTCCGAGCTTCCAACCAGTCATGTACACCTCAGCGATATCTTCAACCGTTGCTTCATGTGGCATGTTGACCGTTTTTGAGATCGCGCCCGAGATGAACGGCTGAACCGCTGCCATCATGCGAATGTGGCCAAGATAATGAATGGTGCGTGTTCCCTTTGCGGCCTTAAATGCACAATCAAAGACGGAAAGGTGCGCATCTTTCAGATGCGGCGCTCCCTCAATTGTATCGTTCTCTTCAATAAACGCGAGAATGTCTTTGCGTTCTGCTTCTGAGTACCCAAGACGCATGAGCGCTTCTGGAACG
>MGFD01000021.1:0-3434 GCA_001791715.1 Candidatus Uhrbacteria bacterium RIFOXYB2_FULL_45_11
ATAATGAGTGGCGTGCGCGCTTCATCAATCAAAATAGAGTCGATTTCATCAACGATTGCAAAGTGCAACCCACGCATAACCGTATCCTGAATGGTTGGCGCCATGTTGTCGCGCAAATAATCGAATCCGTATTGGTTGTTTGTTCCGTATGTGATGTCTGCCGCATACGCTGCTCGACGATCTACCGGACGCAAAAAATCTTCACGAACATGAAATGATTCCGTTTGAATTGTTTCTGCATCAATGACAACAGGTTCTGGATGTTTAAATTCAGGATCGTACAGTAATCCACCTTCATGTTGGATTACTCCAATAGACATTCCAAGAAAATGAAAAACTTGCCCCATCCAAACAGCATCACGGCGGGCAAGATAATCGTTGACAGTCACAAGGTGACAACCTTTTCCTTCAAGGGCATTCACGTAAAGTGCGAGTGTGGAGGTCAGAGTTTTTCCTTCTCCTGTACGCATTTCCGCAATCATGCCGCGATACAAAACAATTCCTCCCATGAGCTGAACATCAAAATGACGTTGACCAAGGGTTCGTTTTGCCGCTTCACGTACAACTGCAAACGCTTCATACAAAAGACTCTCTACACTTCTGCCTTGTGCGATCATTTCACGAAACTCAACAGTTTTGTGTTTTAAAGCTTCATCAGACAGCATGCTGATTTCGCCTTCAAGTTTGTTGATGTGTTCAACTTCTGCTCGAAGATCCGCAATAACTTTCTTATTTGGATCTCCAAAAAGGATATTCAGGAATTTACTCATACGCGCAGCATTGTGCTTGTTTTCATTCAAAAAATCAAGAGCGGGAGTTTCGTCTCGCCTTTCCGACATTTCAGACCTTTCCAATCTTTTCGACCTATTCCTTTCCTGGTCTTGGACCACGATTTTGATCGACGTTTTTTTCTTTCATGTCTACCAA
Organism: Candidatus Uhrbacteria bacterium RIFOXYB2_FULL_45_11; assembly: GCA_001791715.1. Taxonomy (GTDB): domain Bacteria; phylum Patescibacteriota; class Patescibacteriia; order UBA9934; family GWF2-40-263; genus XYB2-FULL-45-11. The sequence continues at coordinate 928 of MGFD01000021.1, forward strand.
TTGACGCTTCAGATCATCGCGCACTTCATCAATCACAGCGTATAAATCTTCTCCTTCTGCTTTTGCGGTCAGAATTGTTCCAGGAGCCGTTAAGTGAAGTTCGGCAAAGAAAAATGGTCCACTTGTGTGATGCTGAGATGTTTTTCCTAATTCCACACGAAGATCAGCAGACTCTTCAAAACTCGATGTTAATTTTTCTAAAACCAAAGCGCGTTCTTCCACATACATTTTAATCGCCTCTGTAAGCTCCATGTTCGTTCCAAGTATCGATGTGATTTTCATAAGAAACGTAAAAAGTTATTAGAAACCTACGTACTGAACTTCCTCCTGTAAAATTATACCATACGTATCTCTTGCACGCGTTTTGATAAATGCGATCAGTTGAACGACTTCATCTGCTGTTGCGTGTCCTGCGTTCACAAGAAAATTTCCATGTTTATCACTTACTTTTGCATCACCGATCTGAAATCCTTTTAGATCGAGCTGATCAATGATGAATCCAGCGGAAATGCGATGTGACGCAATCATTGCAGGCGAAAGCTCAAGATATGATTGAATGCGACGCAATTCATCATCCGACGACACTTCATAGTTTTTAAACATACATCCGGCCGAACCAGCATCGAGCGGCTGTGAATCTTTGCGTTTTGCAAGATTGGATTCCATGGTTTGCTTGATGACATGTGCATCACCAGGTTTCAGATCAAATGTGGCGGAAAGAATAATATCCGCAGAGTGTTTGATGGAAGATTCCCGATATCCAAACGCAAGCTCCGCGTTTGTTCGAGCAACCACTTCCCCATTCGAAAGAACAAACACCTCGACAAGGCCGTCTTGTGTCTCGCCCCCAAAGCAGCCAGCGTTTCCTCTGACCGCACCACCAACCGTGCCGGGCAATGTGATTGCCCATTCGAGTCCGGCAAGAGACGCTTCTGCAACTTTTCTGGAAAGCAAGATCATTGGAACGCCCGCGCCGGCTTGAACACGATTTTTATCAATAAAAATTTCTCGCATGAGAAGTCTGATCATGATTCCATTAAACCCCTGGTCTGCGACAAGCATATTGGAGCCTCCACCAATAATAGCCACTGGAAGATGATGATCGTTTGCAACCTGAAGAACTTGTTTTAATTCATCAATTGTCTTTACTTCAACAAAATACCGTGCCGGTCCACCAATGCGAAAATTTGTATATTTATGCATGGGTTCGTTTTCTTTCAAACGATGAGAAACGATCGATTTCAATTGTTCAGCAATGTCTTGCATAGTGAACCCAGTTTACCACTGGTCAATAAAAAAACCATCCCAGCAAGGGACGGAAGAATATTAGTTGCATCCTGGAATAGGAACATGCGCGCAAATCGACCCTTTACAGATGTCGTTTGTACAGACGTTTCCATCTTCCGGACACGGAACCCCTGTTCCATCATCAGAAAAAGGATTTGGTTTAAAGACACAGCCTTTTTTGACATCGCAGGCATCCGTTGTGCACGCGTTGCCGTCATTGCATACTTTTGGAAGTGAAACAGAACACGTTTTATCTTTGCAGGTGTCGTTGAGCGTGCATTGATTATCGTCATTGCACGGAGATTGATTAGCAATGTGAGAACACTCTCCCGCATCGCACACATCTTTTGTGCAGACGTTTCCTTCATCAAGACAGGCGTTGCCATCTTTTGCTTTTGGGTGCGTACACTTCCCGTTTGCGCAAACGTCTTGCGTGCAGGCGTTCCCGTCATCAAGACAATTTCCGTCCGAGGCGGGTTTGTGATTACAGCCCGTAAATGGATCGCACCAATCTGTTGAACAGGAATCACCATCATCGCAATTTAGAACAGTTCCACCAACGCACACACCAGAAGAACACTGTTCAAACGTGGTGCACACATTTCCGTCGTCACACGCCGTGCCAGATACTTTTGTGAGTTTGCAGGAACCGTCTGTGTTGCACTGATCAATGGTGCAAACATTTCCATCATCACACAGACCTTCATCGGTTTTTCCATTGCAATTGTCGTCTTTGCCGTTGCACATTTCTGGCTCAGGCTTGATCGCCCCACAAAGAGGTTCTCCGTTTTTACAACCAATAACATTTCCGTGACATGTTCCAAACTCGTTTGTTTGTTTACAGGACTCCCCGATCGTTTCAGGGGAAATGTTGTCCGTAACGTCGTCGCAATTATCGTCGAGCTTGTTGCAGCTTTCGATTTCGGGAATTTGGCCAATGCAATTGGTGAGTCCCGCTGGTTTGCAAACGCGTGTTCCGGTACAGGATCCAAACGTGTTTTTGTTTGTGCAGGTTGTTGAAAGTGCAAGTTGTGTTGCGCGAACAGAACAGGTGCAGACGGCATTCCCGGACGGAATGCATTGGTGCGCGGATGTTCCGGTTTTTGCATCCGTCACAAACTGACACACAAAGTTGGCTGGGCAATCCGAGCTCTCGCTCAGAGGATTACACTGAACACCGCAAAAGCCTCCTCCGTTTCCGCTCGTCACACAGATGTTGC
>MGFD01000021.1:3451-10143 GCA_001791715.1 Candidatus Uhrbacteria bacterium RIFOXYB2_FULL_45_11
TTGCAATCCTTATGCTCATGACACGGATCACACAAACGCACAAAACTCGAGAGACAAACAGAAACGACGTCCGTACTTCCTGAAGCCACTGTTGCGCAATAAAATCCTTTCGGACAATCGCTCACGCACGACTTCGTGCAGACATTTCCATTTGGTGTTTCCGTACAATATCCCGAATCACAATCGGCGTTACTAAGACATGTGTGCCCAAAGCTGCCAATCATGGCGGGAGTGTCTGTAATTGCAATTTCTGCATCGGTTGAGTTGACCAATGCTCCGTCTTGTTCCTCAGCATGATCAAGAAATTTTGCGTCTTGGTTGGGCACAATCGAATCAGGTTCACTTGAACAAGCAACGAGGACCATTGGCACAAGGAGAAATCTTTTGAGCGAACGCGAGGTCGTGACCATGAAGCCTCCACATCTTTAAACCGTGGGTTTAAAGGCAAATGCACAAGAAAGCGTGCTCCTGTTTATAGCAATCATTTTTCGTTCTGTCAATCATTCCAAGTCAAAATAAAAAACCCTCTCACGCGAGAGGGTTAAGGGCAGTTCATCTTGATGTGATCGCATTTACCGTCTTTTGGGATGCAGGCATCCACAGTACATGGCACATTATCATCACAGGTATTGACCGTGCCTTTGCATTGACTGGAAAGACAAATGTCTGCAATGGTGCACAAATCACCGTCATCACACTTGTTTGTGTCATTCAACGATTGAAACACGCACTTTCCCGTTGCTTTGTTGCAGCTGTCCTTTGTGCACGTATTGTCGTCATTGCACACAACCGGCTTTGCTTTGCAGACGGATTGCTGACAGATTTCATCTGTTGAACACAAATCTCCGTCATCGCACGGCGCGTTTGGGGTTGCAATGAACACACATCCCGTCTTTTTATTGCAGCTGTCTGATGTACAGACATTACCATCGTTACAGGACATGGTTGTACCAGTGCATTTCGTTCCAGTGCAAACATCGCCCGCAGTGCAGGCATTTGCATCAGAGCAATAATACCCATCGTTTGCCGTAAAGTTACAACTTCCGATAGCTGAATCACATGTGTCGATCGTGCAATCATTGTTGTCTTCACAGGTCTTCACTTTGCCTTCACATTTACTTGTGAGACAAATATCACCAACCGTGCAGGCATCACCATCATTGCAGGGCGATTTGTCTTGCACCATGAAAACGCAGCCCGTATTTGCTCCACAAGAATCTTGGGTGCAATCAAGGCCGTCGCTACATTGCAAAATCTTTCCCGTACAAACACCAAGTGTACACGAGTCGTTTGTTGTACAGGCACTGCCATCGTTGCAGTAATACACACCAACCACTGCCACATTCAGACAACTTCCGTTTGCCGAGTCGCAGGAATCGGACGTACAAAGACTGCTATCGTCGCAGTTTTTTTGCGCGCCGGAAACACACTTTGAATCCTGACAGGTGTCATTCATCGTGCAGGCATTGCCATCCGTACACTTTGAACCGCTTGACGCGGAGGTAGAAAAACATCCGGACACTTTGTCACACGCATCTTGCGTACAAGGATTTGTGTCTGAGCAATTGATGTTCGATCCTTTGCACACACCTTTATCGCACAAGTCGTTCACAGTACACTCAGAACCATCGTCGCACGGAAGATTGTTCTGCTTCACCGTAGAACATCCTGTGTTCTTGTCGCAAGAATCTTCGGTGCAATCGATTCCGTCGTTACAGATGATTTTCGTTCCAATGCACACTCCGACCATACACGTGTCGTTCTTCGTGCAAACATCGTTATCTGTGCACGCAGCATCGATCGGTTCATAATCGCAGCCTGAAAGCTTCTCGCAGAAATCTTTTGTACAAGGACTGTTGTCATTGCACACAACCTGTTTTGCTCCCACGCACTGACCAGACTTCGTACAAAGATCATTCACCGTGCACGCATCACCATCCGTACAGATAGAATCCGGCTGCGGCGTATGCTGACACTCTCCCGTTCCGACATTGCACCAATCTTGTGTGCAAGGATTTTTGGTGTCGCAAGAAGCGTGGTCCGTACACTTGAATACATCGACTGTTGTCTCAGATGCTGCGTCAAAGACATCCACACTCGACGTCTCGTGAATCTCTTCAGACGTTTCACCAAGTTGACTTGCGTCACTCACAAGCGAATCGCTCGCAGCTTCACCGTCACGTGCTTCGACCATCTGATCGCTAGAACACCCAGCTGTAAAGAAGATAGCAAGACCAAAGACAAACGCCTTAAAACGATTGGCCACAAGAACCTCCAAAGCCCAGTCATTCCGGGCTGCACAAGAAAAAAGTGTGCTCGCTTTTTTAACAGAAAATATGGGGCACGTCAAGTTCTCCATAAAAAAAATCGACCCATTTTGGATCGATTAGTTGAGCTTGATGATAACGAGATTACGACGGACCTTGTCGCGACGATTCGAGTGAAAGAGGAAGTTCCCTTCCGCATCCGTTGAGGTCGCGGTGTCGAATGCGTCTTCTCTGATATCTGTGATGTCTTGTGCATCAAGCTGATGACGAGCAAGGGCGAACAAATCGATCTTGCCAGCCTCATGATCGATAATGATCGGCGGCAAATATTCGCGTTTCGCCTGCATATCAATGAGATGGTCTATCATTCGCTGATTCGCCTCACCGTATTTTTCATCATGAATTGGGTGATCGAATGACTCGGGACGAATGCCAGCTGCAAGAAAAACTTGCCGTGGTCGGTGGTCTGCAAGCGACTCTTTATTGTAAGCAATTTCATCAAGAGCATCGCAAGCTGCGTCGATCACCGTTTCATGTGTGCGTCGATCTCCATTATCCAAATACGCACGATCCACGAGCGCGTTTCGTCCAGAATGCAAAGCGGCAACATCGTCAATCTGTGGATCAAAAATCGCAGTGGCAAGACAATCCGCCGAAGCAAGAAAGTACGCGTCGCCCGACTTTTCAAGAATCACTCCATCCGCATCCGCCCCACGAAAGAAATTCGGGAGCAACTCATTTGGAAGATTCTCTGCAGTCACAACCTTCGCATTGAATGCCGGCTTCGGAACAAGCGCGCGCTTGATCTCATACTTGCGCATGACTTCTTCAAGCACGGCTGTGATGCCAGGATTCTTTGCTTCCATTTCTTCACGAGATGCTCCGGCGTAGTTCCAATTGAACGGAGCGCCGAAAACGATGACGGTGACTTTGCCACCAAATAGATCACGAACGTAAACAGGTTCTGGAATGTGCATTCTTTTTCCTCCTGTGGGTCTGCGACCACGTTGAAAAGCAGACGAAAAAGAATAACCGATTTTTTTAAAAAAGTCAAGCATATTGGGGTGAAGTGTATCAGAAAAAAACAAATTAAAAAAACCATTCGAGACGAATGGTTAGGGTTGAGCAGGCAAAGCCATAGCCGGTTGCGACTTAGAAATCAGAAATTGCAAAAGAGACTGTTTGCCACGTTGGAATTCCTTGTTGAACAGGCCCAACACATCAATCAGTGGAAAAGGCTCGTCCACGAACACACCAGCTTCAAACCGTCGACTGATGAACAGTTCTGGTTTGTTCCGAATAGAGTATTGCGCCTCGGGCAGAACGATCGCGAACGGGCTATCAGACCACAAAATGAACATAGCATCTTCTGTTGTGGCCTCAATAAAATCTCCTTGCGTATGTGCGCAATCGTCGATTTCTAATATTCCCTGGTGGACCGGACTCATCGAAACAACATCGGGAAATACACAAGAACTGCTAAGAAAACGATCGGTGTGCAAATACGCATCGGGTTCCGGATAGTTCCTGTTCCCACTTGTGTACTGACGAAACACGACCGCCCAGCACGCGTCAGGCACCTCAAAGGACTCAAGGTATGAATTGAATTCACCAAAGCACTTAAGTACCGTCCGAATTTCCACCTGTACACCTCACGTCTCAAAAAAAACGAGACTCCAAAGAGTACTCGATTTTTGCAGAAAAGTCAATGGCTTGTGGTTTAACAAATCTCCCGCGCAATACAATCAATATCCCCTGCTCCCATCACAATCAGCACATCATTCGATCGGACAACCTGCTCGAGAGCAGATCTTACTGCATCGAAATTATGGCTGAACATGACGTGGGCTCCTGGATTTTCTTTTTTGATTTTCTCTACAATCAACCTTGACGACATTTCGTGTTCTTCGTTTCTGCCGGCGACGTCATAAATTTCTGCGACCACAGTTTCATCGGCAAGTTGAAGTGCATGCACGAATCCGTCGAATAAAGCTTTCGTTCTGGAATGCTGATGCGGTTGAAAACACAAGACGATTCTTCGGCCTGGGAAAAACTCACGAGCAGCGCTTACGGTTTTTTCTACCGCGGTTGGATGATGTCCATAGTCTGAGATGACATCCGCTTCTCGCCAAGTACCGACGCGTTCAAATCGGCGCCAGATTCCAGGGAAGGTTTCGAGCACACGCGCACATGTTTCAAATGGAACACCAAGTTCCATTGCGGCCGATGTTGCGGCGAGAGCGTTTAGAACGTTGTATGATCCTGGAATGATAAGTTTGAGGCGACCGAGAAGTTCGTCGCGATGGACGTTGAAAGATTGTTCGCCTTTTGAGGTGATGCGATCGAGGGCGACATACGAGTTATGCGTTACACCTCCCCCTGCCCCCTCCTCGATGAGGAGGGGGTTCTCGATTCCATAAGTAATTGGCCGTTCGACCTTCAATTTCATGGATTCCGCGTCATCCGCATTCATGATCATCATTCCCTTTCCGATGAGCTTATCGGCAAAAATCTGGAATGTATCGCGGATGTGATTGATGTCGCGGTAGTAATCAAGGTGGTCTTCTTCAATGTTTGTAAGCACAATCATCTCCGGATGAAGGTTCAGCATGTTTGCTTGATACTCGCATCCTTCCACCACAAAGAATCGGCCTTTGCCGAGGCGGAGATTTTTATCAGGAAAGTTTGGAACAAAGGATCCGACAAGAACCGTTGGATCATATCCAGCTGCTTCAAGCATAAGACCAACGAGTGCGGTGGTTGTGCTCTTGCCATGGGTTCCAGTGATTACGATCGTTGAAAATGTTTTTGAAACTTCACCCAGGAACTGGGCGTAAGAGACTTCTGGAATGCCTCTTTCACGAGCCGTGGTTCTTTCTGGGTTGGTTGATGGAACAGCTGAGGAATAAATCAAAACATCCACACCATCAAGAACGTGCGAAGTATCATGACCGATATTTACTTGAATACCTTTTTTATTCAGGTCTTGAACCATCTCAGAATCATGGACATCTGACCCAGTGACGCGCTTTTCTTTATACAATAAAAACTTGGCGAGGGCGGACATGCCGATTCCGCCGATTCCAACAAAATGGAAGTGATTTTTTTCAAGTAACATAGTGATGACAGGATAGCAAAAGCGAACAAAGGTGAACAGAGGAATAAAAAAACCCATCATTGATGGGCATGTGAGTCTTAAAATCAAGACTGAGTTTCTGGATCTTCTTTTTCATGAGAGAAAAGCGACTTTTTCTCTTTCTTGCCCTGATGGGCCATTTGCTGACGATCTTGGTATAGATTATCGCTCGAAACAGAAGCCACAAGCGGCGTTCCAACAAGCGTTGCAGCAAGAATGGGAGGAATCGTTGTGAAATCAACTCCCATTTCCGTCGCAGCTATTTTCAGCGCCTCCATCTTCATCTTCACGCCAGCACCCGCATTCACAAGCGGTGCAGTTTCGGCGGTTGGAGAACAATCAGTGAGTTTAAACTGAATAAACGACGCACCCCACTCTTCAGCTTTCTCTTGAAGCTTGTGAAGCAGCTCCTCAGAGATCGTTGCCATGTTTGCCAATTCCATATAATCCTTGCTCGAAAGCACATCACGGAGGATACCCATGGAAAGATCGATCAAGGAATTATCGAGATCATCGATCTCAAACAGTGCGCGATAAATATCTTTGACCCGAAAGATCACCACCGCACTAATGTTGAAAATCAATCCTTGAGCGATCATGACTTTCTGATGATCAAGCCGAAGTGTCTGTTGGCGCACATGATGTCGCTTCAGAGATTCCACGAACGGGATGAGGAGAACGAAACCAGGTTGAATGATGCGCGGAGATTTATCTTTGTTCTTCAGAGCTCGACCAAACCGGAGTTTAATCCCGAGTTCACCTTCTTGAACAAACTTGAAGGCCTTAAAAACACTCGCGAGAACACCCACAAGAGCCATCAACAATTCGACGCTAATAGTCATTTCTCAACCTCTGAGTCCAAAATAGACAACGCGTTGATACCATTCATTCCTATTTTTGTCTAGATGTATTTGTAGAAAATCCTCAACAAAAAAGCACTAGATTTTCTAGTGCTGGAGAAGTTCTGTTTCATCGACGATTCTGCGAACCGTGCCGTCAACGACCGAGTTGAAGCTAATACCGCCCTCTGGTGTCCAAGATAAATTCCATGCGAGCGGAACCCTTTGAAAATCGCGTGTGTAGATCTGTGGGGTACACGATTCCCCGTTATCCCGAATCGTTGCTGCGATATTTCCATCTGTGTCGATTAAAAATTCGCGCACAAATGTTCCGATTTCAAATTCCATATACGTATCGTGTGTAACGATGCCGTGGATTTCTTGACCACTCACATGCGCGCTCGTGATATGGACTCCGATCATGGATCCTGAAGAGGACCAGACAAGATC
>MGFD01000022.1:0-9933 GCA_001791715.1 Candidatus Uhrbacteria bacterium RIFOXYB2_FULL_45_11
TCCGATCTCGGCAGACACATGCTGCTTGGGAGAAAATTGAGTATAACTTCTCAAACGAAGTCGTTCTCTTTCTCCATAACAATCCACTCATAAATGAATGGGAGCTACACGTAGCATTTTTCGCTCCATGGCCCACGGACTGGAACGCTTCTGTGAAGTTTGGCTATCTGAAGGCCCTCGGCTTTGAGCCGAAATTCGATGAGATTGATCTGTACTGGGGTCGTCCTGTCTGCATCTTGCGGATCACACCTCATCTGGCTGAAATTAGCCGTTGGCAACCGAACCTACTCAATAAGAAATTTCTTACGATTCTCGCAGGTGTTCTGAAGGAACTTCCGGAAGGACATTTGTACAACAATCCGAAATCATTCCGAGAATCGGGTTGGTACGGCCATGATGCTGTGGAGAGTATCGCGCGGGTGCAGGAACAGACGTGGAAGGAATCAGATCTGCTTTACCTGCCGAGTCGGCAATGTGGGGTACACAAGGTCGTGACGGACACGAACGTGTCCTACGTCTTGTTCTCGCGTGGGTCTGGTCAGTTTGAAAGTAGGACGTTTGATTCCGCAGAAGAGGTTGCTGCAGAAGCAGTTCGATTGAATCGTGGCGGAACGTATGAGGATTGGCTTCGTTCGGCGCGCAACACACCCATCATTCATGACCTTCGACGTGAAAACATCCATAACGCAATTCTGTATTGTACAGAACTGAAGCTGGGTAAAGCACTCACTCCTGAAAAGGCGCGTGTCGTTCAAGGATTCTATCGCTTTCTTGCTGCGCTCATTGAGTCTGATGATAAAAGCCGCGATGAACTTGATGCATTCATGAAGGCCACATTCAAAAAATTTCGCTTGAAGCTCGATGAAGAGGGTGACTGGCGTAATACGATTTTCTATGCAACTGATCTCACGTTTGGGGAAACCTACCGTGACAAGGTTCGTACGAAACCACCAGAAAAAATCTCCACGCTTCGCAAGCGCAAGCTCGCGGGTCGTTATGTGAGCAAGCTCGCGATGATCGCGTGCATTGCTGGCACAGACAAACTTTCGGTTCACGAGATCATCGAACGATTTCGTGGCTATCCGAACAGGATGGAAGAAACGGCGGCCTAATTCTGAATCGCTTTGAGATTCTGCTCACACCTCACAAACGGGGTGTTTTTGTTTGGCTTATGGATTGACGAAATCGTCGTTTCTTGGTAGATTGCGCAGTCCATAAGAAAAACTCTTTGAACAAATCCTGAGTTAAAGGGAGACATGGATAAACAGACTCGAGCTAAGGAGAAGGTCATGTGGAATCATCAAGTATTCGAAGAGCGCATTCTTGGAACGCCCGAGGCCGTACGTACTGCTGTGTGTGCATTTCTGAGTGAACGCAATTTCTTTCCGTCAGATATCCAAATCACGGAAACTCAACGTCATTTCAATGGTGCAACCGGTCTGGTAGAAAACCTGACGATCACGGTCTACTGGCAAGAGAATGCGTTGCCTCTCCGACGCAGGTTGTAACTCTTACACCTCTGTACAGGTTGCGTCTGAACAACCGTGCGAATATCGTCTTCCTCGCCGTTTGACCGGTAAAACCAAGCTCTTACAGCCCTTCAAACAGGGTTGTTTTTTATTGAAACATCACCTTGACCATTTACAGAGATTTAAGTAATATACCGATGCTTTCAAGAAAAGCAGTGTATTGTAAACTTTCAAAATTGGATGAGATTTTGGTGCAGCGCGAGCATCCACATGAATGTGTAAAATAGAAGTATCCAGAAACTTTCAGAATTGAGTGCAAAATTAATGCAGACCGAGCACTGCAAGTGAGCTGTACACAAACGTACAGCGAACACGGAGCGCAAGGGCAAATTGATTTGGCGCCAATTCTGGAAGTTTCTGGGCGTGTAGCATCGGCCGTTAGCCGAAGCTACACTACTCATTCGGAAATGCTCAAACCTTCGGTTTGGACATTTCGCTCATTCGGGCGTGTAGCTCAGGTGGTTAGAGCGCGACACTGATAATGTCGAGGTCGGAGGTTCGAGTCCTCCCACGCCCACCACCCTTCGCTTCAACAGTATTACTAGTGTTGAAGCGAAGGGTGTCCTTCGAAGCTTTAGCGAAGAAGGACGTACCGCGAGTTGATGTGTTGAAGCTATGGGTGGCAAGCCATCTAAACCTTCTCACAATCAATTTTCGTAGCCCATGCCGGGGTAGCTCAGTGGTAGAGCGAAGGACTGAAAATCCTTGCGTCGCCAGTTCAATCCTGGCCCTCGGCACCACAACAATTTACGATGAGATGTCGTAACAACGATGTCTAATCTCGGGGCGTAGCGCAGATGGTAGCGCGTCTGGTTTGGGACCAGAAGGCCGCAGGTTCGAATCCTGTCGCCCCGACCACAAAAACCGTGATCCTTGGATCGCGGTTTTTGTATTGAAAATAATTCCCATTGCATCACAATGGGAATTTTTTTTGTGAGAATAAAAAAACTGAGAACAAGATGTTCTCAGTGAGATTATCGGACGCCTTCGGCTTCCAGTTGTTGAATGCGTATTGCCCAATTCTCACGATCGTCCTCCGCATTTTCCGGATTCGGATAGAGCGAACGACGGGTCGTGTTCATGAGTGCTTGCAAGATTTGATATTCCCGCGTCTTCTTAATGTCCGACGGCAATTGATCTTTCACAAGTCGCATGACGTCCGGCAGAGTAATGTCATTTTTGCGCACTTTGAGAGCACTCAATTCGGACCGAAGCGATTTAAACGCTGCGGCGGAATATCCTTCCATGGCCTTTTGCAACGCTTTGAAGTCGTCGCTGTCGGGGTCGGGGAGAAGGTGCGAAACCGGTTTCATGGTCCAGTGGAGAAAATCGTTGTGATCTTCGCCGGTTGGATCAAGAATCGGGAGGATGATACCCAAGCGTTCAGGCCGACGCATGTCGGGCGAGAGCAGATGAATGCGGGCGGTCATGAGAAGCCACACCACTTTTCCCCGCAGACGCGTGTCGGACATCCATCCTTGGATGGTGCCGGTCAAGCGTCGTTCGGTTTCATGAGCGTTTTCACCGACGCCGCCAAATACAGTATCTGCTTCATCGATGAAGATCATCACTTTGGGAAGCGAGATCAGCACGCGATAAAGCTTCTCAAGAATCACGTCCGTTTGACCGAACCATTGTGAGCGGATCGATTTCAAAACGAGAACGGGCATGCCGAGTGCGGCGGCGAGTGCTTCAAAGAGAAACGTTTTGCCACCACCAATGGGTCCGCCGACGCCAATGCCTGTCAGAGCATCGTCGCCCATGGACTTGAGGCGTGGGATCAACTCCTCTTCGAAAAGCGCTTTGACTCGTCTGCATCCGACCACATCATTCATGGTGTGAAACGGCTGCTTGAACTCGACCACGCCTTCGCCAAGCTGAGACTTGATGTACATCTCGACACGCGCAATGACGTCTTGCAACGTCGCGGCGGTTTTGTCGTGAATAGCTCCCTTCAGGAGTTGACTGAGTGCCTGAAGGTTGAGACCTGCGCTGAATTGCGCGAGTGCATCTTTCGTGCTCCAAAGTGGCAAGATGCCGCTCACTTTCACTGCTTCAAACCATTCAATGAAATGCCGACGCGCGGTTTCATCCGGCGCGGGGACATCCACTTTGATGACTTGCGGCAGCGTTGTTAGTCGACTGTTCATGAGTCCGATTGATTCGGTGAGCAGGAGCACGGAGTCGCGTCCATGAATGAACGCGGGATCCGAGAACCAGTCTTGAAACAGGGACAAACGCAGACGGTCGATTTCGGACATACGCGAGAGTTCCGATTCCGGAACAAGCATGTCTGCCCATTCGATGAAGATGATCACACGACAATTCCCGAGTGGATCACGATCTTTTGATTTGTTCGAGATGTAGCAGAATGTACGCAGCATGGAAATGGCTGTCGCGGGACGTTCGGTGCACTTTGTCATGAGGTCATCGAAATCTTGACCAGGGTCAGGCTTTTTCTTTTCCGCACCCACGCCAAGCATTTGTTCAATCGCCATTGAATCCAGATCAATGCCACTCATGGCTTTCGCCCATGCATTGCGCATGCGAGCTTTGTCTTTTGGATTCACAAAGCGAATTGCTCTGTTCGGTTCGTACACAATCGGCATGACATCCTCACGGCCACCCCATTTTTCACTGAGGTATTCGGTGAGACTGACGTAAGCCCCTTTGTCGTCCTCGGTCTTGCCGGGGAGAAAAAAGAGGTCGTGTACGTTTCCGGAAAGAATGATCGAATTCGATTGTCCTGAGTTTAGCGTTCGAATGATCTCTTTACGAAACGGATGGTCAAATTTTTGATCGATCACAGGACACCTCTTGGTTTTTGCCAGAACGGGCAGTGGGTTTTTGGATCGAGAGTACTTTCTTTCGTTCCTTCCTTTTCTTCTTTTGACGGAAACACGACAGCTCGCAATTCATCTGCTTGAAGCATAATGCTGCCGGCAGATTCTTTGTCCGCATGCGCAAACACGGGGCATGCTTTGTCATAAACCGTTGTTGCACCCGGGAATGATCTGTGACCGTATTCTTTCCAATTCCAGTACTTCGAAAGTCCGATCACACGATCTCCGGTACTCACCGCTTCTTCAAGCGAGTGGGTGATCATGAGGATGGTGATCTTCCCGCGAAGATCTCGCAGAATTTGTCGCGCGTCGCCGCGTGTCTCTTCATCGAGTGCCCCAAACGGTTCGTCGAGAAGAAGAATTTGCGGTTCCATGATGAGCGCTCGCGCAATTGCAACGCGCTGCGCCATACCACCTGAAAGTTGAATGGGGTAGCGATGAAGCGCGTCGCCAAGGCCGAGCCTTACAAGAAGCGCTTTCGCCTTTTCAAGATGTTCATGGCGTTTATCTTGCCAAGAACCATTGGTTCTCCCAGCCATGCGTCCCGGAATGGTTGTTTCATTCACCATGGGTCCGAATGCAACATTTTCGATTGCTGTCAGATGTTCAAACAGGGAGTACTTTTGATACACCATGCCACGATCACGACCGTGTCCGTCTACTTCGCGTTCTTCTCCCGAGGTGGAGACGAGTATGCGCCCTGTTGAGGGGGAGAGGGAACCGACCACAATGTTGAGAATGGTGGACTTTCCACATCCGCTTGAACCAACAATACTAACGATTTGTCCACGCTCGATTTCGATGTCGAGTGGAGCGAGAACTTTGGTCGGTCCAAAGTGTCGCGACATTGTTTCACATCTGAGGATGATGTCACGTGTGTTTTCCATCAGGTGGTCTCCTTTTTGTGCGCACCACGCAAGAGGGTTTGGATGTTGTTTTTCATCCGCGCCAAAAATCGATCTACGAAATCCGGCGGCGTATCGTTTTCATGCCACGGGCATGAGATGCGCTGAATCTTTCGAAACGCATAAGAGATGAAAAGGCCAACAAGGCCAAGCAACATCACGTACGGGAAGGTCATGAATGTCCTGCCAGAACGATTGAGTTGCATGAACCGGTGACCAATACCATCTGATCCAACAACCCATTCTGTGCCGAGCAAGAAAACGATCGCAGGCGGAATGGCCTGACGAACTGCTTCGATGATCTGCGGAATGATTTGTGGGAATACCACATACCATGTCACCTCTTGCGAGGATGCACCAAGCGTTTTTGCGGTGAACACGTGTTCATCCGAAACACTTTTTGACGCGAGGTAGACGTTTTTTGTGATCCCGACACAAATACCAAACGCGACGACTCCCCAAAAAAGGGGATTGGTCACGCGGAAAAGGGCGAGAAAAAAAACAGTCATCCCGTTTGCCGGAATGTGTTCTACGACTTCCATGATCGGCAGAAACATCCGCCGCAAAAAATCGTAGAGCCCCATGTAGACTCCAAGGGTCACGCACACAAGACTTGTACTACTAATCGCGATCAAAAGTCGTGGTGCGGAAACGAGGAAGTCACTCCACAGAATGTGGTCTCCCGACTGAGGATCGAGGAAGGTGAGAAGTTTGAATCCTTCAAACAATCGATCGAACTTTGGGACGAGAGGGAAACGTGGAATGGGCGGCACGGTGTCTGTTTCTGCATAGGCAAGTGCGGTGTACACAAGGAACACGAGCACGAGTCCAAAGGCAGAAAAAAACATTCCGAGTTTTGGGGTAAGTGGCTTTCGTTGGGTAAAGATCAATTTCAGGGTTTTTGAAAACACAGGACACCTCCTTGTCTGATGTTCAG
Source organism: Candidatus Uhrbacteria bacterium RIFOXYB2_FULL_45_11 (assembly GCA_001791715.1). Lineage (GTDB taxonomy): Bacteria > Patescibacteriota > Patescibacteriia > UBA9934 > GWF2-40-263 > XYB2-FULL-45-11. The sequence goes on from MGFD01000022.1 coordinate 6,215, forward strand.
TTCATCAGTCTTTCTGATGCGCTGAAAAAAAGAGCCAAGAGAGCGAGTCTCTTGGCAGAATGTCCGTATCGTTCGCTCGCGAGAGGCGATTACGGATTGGCTCCAACGGACGGGTTTGTGACGTAGCTTGCATCGAAACGCAGAACGGCCGAGGGCGCTTCTGCCTTCGTGCCAAACGCCGTCACGACGGGGCCGGGAATGGTCTTCGTGACCGTCTTTGAAAACGCTTCCGTGAGGGGCAACGATGCCTTGAACTCGGGGGAGTTGAACACAGCGGCCGCCTGATCCGGCTTCGTCACGAGCGTGAGCGTGAGCGCGGTCTTGATTGTCTCGGCCGGAGTGTTCGAAAAGTTCTTCGACACAGCCGCGAGGGTCGCGGCCTGCGTTGCAGGATTCTCCACACGATTCACCATGGTGGTGTACGCCTCGGCAAGAGCCTTCAGGGCTTCCTTGCCACCCGCGCGATCGAGCGCACTCTGACCGACCACGAACATGTCCGTGATCTCATACTTGCCGATCATGCTCGAGTTGAACAGGTCAATAACTTCGGGACGCGCATCTTTCACGCGCAGAGTTTCCGGAGACCAGCCGCCGAACGCGCGCATGTCGGGATTCGACTTCGCAATGAACTGATTCGACGCTTCCGTCGGGTCCATGTTCGTGAACGGGTAGTCCTTCACATCCGTCTTGTTGACCGTGCAAGCACGCCAGTGCAGGTAGCGGGTGACGGACATTTCATCGCCCCAGACGGCAACGCCCTTCAGCGCGGCCCAGGTCTTGATGTCCGGATTGGTCTGCAGCTTGTCGGCACCGAACGAGTAGCTCGTTGGGAACGCGGCAACGGATGCATCTTTCACGGTTTCATAGCGGGCATTCGCAACGGACAAGGCATCCGTGTTCGTGATGACGACACTGTCCACCGTACCGCCTTGGTACTGTTCCATGGACTTGCCGTAGCTCGACTGGGTGAACACGATGTCCACACCATACTTGCGCTCGAGCTCACCGTACTTGCCTTCGCTCGCATCGATGAGACCCACGTCCTTCGCGGTCACAAGGAGCGACCAGGTCGTGTACTCGCTCCACGCGAGCGTGAACTTCGGCAGATTCGCCGGAGCGGCTTCTGGCACGGGTGCGGCGACAGCTGCCGTCACGGGATTCGCGGCGGCGGCAGGCGGAGTTTCGGCCGTGGGGGCCTTGTCGGTCACAACCGGCTCGTCCTTTACGGCGGGCGCGGTTTCAGATTTGCCACACGCGCTGATCGCGAGGGCGGAAATGGCGAGCGCCATGATGCGGTGGATGTTTCGCTTCAGCATGATAAGGAACTCCTGTGTCTCGAATCGCTCGAGACTTCCTGGGTTTAGGATCACAACCTGATCCAAGGTAGGTGTGGGAACTTTCCCACAAGCCGAGTTCACATGAGCTCGACTTGTGTAAAAGGGTGATTGAGAATCAATCACCAGAGGTCGTAAGGAACTAGTTGAGCACACCCGTTTCGCCCGCAGGCTTTTCGGTCGCGCCCTTTGCTTCGTCTTCCTTCTTGACGGTGGCCGCAGTGAGACCGAGGAGGCTTGCGAATTCAGTTTGTGCTTGCGTCTGTTGCGCAAACTCCAAGTAGTCCGCTTCGGCATTCTTGGTGTTTGTTTCGGCAAGAACTGCAGATGCGCGAGCTTTGCCTTCGATCGCCGCAACACCATCCTTGACCATGCGCAGGCGCTCCGCGCTTTCGTTGTCGGTTTCGATGCCGGCAACCATGGAGTTCAGCTCGATCTGTTGTTGAGCATTGATCAAGCGAGCAACCATTTCCGGTTTTTCTTCTCGCAGCTTGTCGAGACCGCGCTTGCGATCGAGCAGACGACGCTGTTCGGCCTGAATGGATTTGTTGCCGTTATCAATATCTGCTTCAAGTTCGGCTTGTCGCCGTTGCTTTTCCGCAACGGTGGATTTCAGATCCGTGTAGGCCCCTTGGTGCTTCAGCATGGCCGCATCGGACATGATTTCCGTCTGCGACTTTCCTGCGGCCTGGAGTTCTTTGACACGCGCTTGCGCCATGGCAAGCGCGCCATTCATGATCTTGATTTTCTTTTCGATGTCGTCTTTGATCTCTCTCAGATCCTTTTCCTTTTTGGACTGGATCGCGACCATTTTGCCGACCGCTTCCATGTGGTGATTGATGCTCCTCGAAGTTTCGCGGATTCTTTCGTCGTAGCTGAAGCTGAGAACAGTCGGATCTTGCGCGAGTTTTTCGCTCGCACGATCGACGCTCCCGGCTGCTTGAGCACTTTTGAATCCTAACCATCGACCGATTGATGACCAGAAACCCATGGGAACTCCTTTCTCTTGTGCCCGGAGAATTCTCGGGGCGTTGATGTTTCCTGATCCACTCAAGCTCAGGCTTGCTTGTCGGCATTCAGATACTCAGCATACTTCTGGTCGTCACTCGACGCGCCAGAAATAAACTGTTGCCGCATGTCTTCTGCTTTCTCGGCTGAACTTAGCATGGCGCGAAGTTCTTTCATGTTGCTCGCGACGTCCGAATCGTCCAAGGTTGCCCCTGTCATACGATCGATACTGAGCTTGTTTACTTTTGCAAAGTACACTCCCAATTCTTCGACAGCTGTTTGCACTTCATCAAGAATCTTTGTGCTTGTATTCAGTAAAACGATACGTCCTTCGCCACGAACGCTTTGGGCGGTTTGTCGCATAGTGAATGAGCGCTTCAATTTTTGAATACACGCTTCAAACGTACCATCGACACGTGTAAGCACGGCTGTCGAAAGCGCTTGGTCCACATTTTCGACCCATGTCCGATCGCGCCGAAACGCGTTCGCAATATTTCGAAGGTCATCGAGCAAATTCTCATCGCGGGAGTCGCCGTCTGAAACAAGCTCACGACGGAAGGCATCGAGATCTCTCTCGCGTTTGTCCGCAATGGCGTTGCGTTCTGCTTCGAACTTTATTTTTGCTTTCCCGAATTCCACTTCTGTGAGGACATCCCACTTCACTAATCGACGATACGCGTACGCACCGATGCTACCAAACAAGCAGACGATTCCGCCGAAGACCGGAAGTTTCCAGTCGTCTGCGATAAACAATCCGTAAGCAATGGGAAAAGAGCCACCGGCAAGCGGAACAAGAACGCTCCAGTGTCCGAACATCTGAGCGCGGACACTCTTTTTGATTTCTTCCCGATCGAAAGGCATCCGAGCCCCCTTAGTAGGGACGTTGTGAGAGCGTGAAGGTCACACTTTGTGCCGTACCGCTCTGGGTTTGATATGGTTCCGCAGTCGCTTTTACGCGCGCAGGTGCAATGCCAAGGGTTACGAGTTCATCTACCACACTTTTTGCGCGCGCCTGTGCGAGCTCAAGATTTGCGGCGGGGTCTCCGTCGTTTCGGGTGTGACCGATTACCGTGAGGTAATACGTTGGCCATGCCTTCAGACGTTCCGCAACGTCTTTTACGTCGCGCGTTCCTTGGATTTCCAAATTCGCTTTGCCGCGCGCGAAACTAATCGCACGAGCATCCATGTTGCCGACGGTGATGAGTGTCTTCCACTCAGCTTCCGAAAGCGCAGGGAGATTTGCGATGCCGCGCACGATTTCATCTTGGGCTTGGCCCGGATGAAAGTTCGCTTGCTGCATCGCGCGCAAAATTTTGTTGTCGAACAGATCAAGTTCTTTTCCGACAGTCGGGTTCGACTTGATTTTTCCGGTCTTCA